>JAFMJM010000157.1 GCA_017853455.1 Acidimicrobiia bacterium
CCGACGTCGGCGAGGCACCGGAGCACGTCGTTGAGGTGGGTGCAGGTGCTGACGCCGGTGAGCTCGCGCCGCACGAAGGTCCGCAGGTCGGCCACCGGCACCCCCACGAGCCGCTGCGCACTCACCAGGGCGCTGGGGCACTCGACCCACGGGAGCACGTCGGGGCGGGCCACGACCTCGACGACCGTCCGGGTCGCGGCGTCGACGGCCAGCTCGACGGAGTACTCGTGGACGATCGTCTCTGGCCCGCCGACGTCGTGGTGGGTGTCGCGGAAGAACGCGTCGACCGCGTGCACGTCCCCCTGGGCGCCACCGACGTCGACCCGCCGGATGCGGCGCATCGCCTGCGTCGGCAGGTCGGCGAGCGGGTGGAAGGCGCCGGGGTCGTCGGGTGCGGTGACGGGCGGCGCCGGGGGCCCGAGCGGGACGGGGGAGCGGTGGTGCTCCCCGATCAGGCGCAGCATCGTGCCGTCGCGGGCCCAGCCCGCGCACAGGTCGGCCCGCAGGTTCAGGTACTCCTCGACCGCGTGTTCCGGCGCTTCGGGCGGGATCCCGTCGACGACGTCGGCGTGGAGCAGGGCGTAGCCCGACACCAGGATCGCCCCAGGGAGATCGTCGAGCAGGAAGTACCGCAGGTCACCGGAGCCCCCCAGACCCACGGCGCCGTCGAGGCGCTTGCGGAAGCCGGCCCCGATCACGTGACCCACGAGTGCGTCGAGCCCGCCCAACGGCGGCTCGGCCACGATCGCGGCGACGTTGTGCGCGAAGCCGTCGAGCTCGACGGTCACCGTCGCCTCGGCGTGCACCCGCCGGGTGCCGTCGGCGTCGACGACCAGGTCGCGCGCCCGGGCCTCGGTGACCGACGGCCCGAGCAGGTCGCCGGTCCGGAACGTGTCGAAGCTGCTGGTGCGCCGCACCGAGCCGGGCGCCGGCGCCGGTGCGGGCGGGCGGGGGTCGCTCGGACCGTGCGACTCGGGGACGACGAGGATCACGGGCGCACCCTAGGCCGCGTCAGGCCGGGACCACCTCCACCGGGATGCCATTGACCGCGGCGTTGCCGGACAGCACGTCGACGAACCCGCCCGGCGCCAGGATGTTGCTGTTGACCCCGGCGTGCTCCCGAGCGACCGACAGGCGGGCGCCGGGCCGGTCGTGCCCCCAGCCGTGGGGCAGGGACACGACCCCCGGCATCATCTCGTCGCTCACCTCGACGGGCACCTCGATCGACCCCGCCTCGCTCGTGACCCGGGCCCGGGAACCGTCGACGACCCCGGCCGCGACGGCGTCGTCCGGGTGGATGATCAACGTGCACCGGTCCCGGCCCTTCACCAGGACCTTCACGTTGTGCATCCAGGAGTTCTTCGAGCGCAGGTGGCGCCGACTCACCAGCACCAGTCCGTCGTGGGGCTCGGCCAGGCGCGTCCGCAAGCGGGGCAGATCCGACACGAGGTGGTCGGGGACCAACTCGATCTTCCCTGACGGGGTCCGGACCATCGCGTCGGCCCGGGGCACCATCGGCCCGAAGTCGAGACCCTCGGGGTGTTCCTTGACCTTCGCCAGCGTCAGACCGTCGGGCACCTCGCCGTACCGGTCCCCCCACGGGCCCATCCGGATGGTGAGGTCGATCATCCGCTCGGGGCCGATGTGGTCGTAGCGCGGCAGGATCTCCGCGGGGTCCAGGCCGTACATCCGGCAGAGCGCCGAGAACCAGCCGTCGTCGAGCGCGGCCAGGTCGAAGTCGGCGTTGGAGCCGCCACCGAGGAGCCACCCGAGACGGGCCTCGATCTCCCACTCGTCGGAGGCACCGTCGGGCAGTGCGTAGAGGGCGTCGCTCCACTTGATCGCGGAGCGCATCGCCCACCCCCACATCAACTCGTCGAGGTGGGGCGACTCCAACGGGGACACCCCGGGGAGGATCACGTGGGCGAACCGGGTCGTCTCGTTGACGTAGTTGTCGACGGCGATCATGCAGTCGAGCAGGGGGAGGGCCTCCTCCAGCCGGTCGGAGTCGGGGACGCTGATCGCCGGGTTGGCCGCGACGGTGACGAGCAGGCGGATCTGCCCGTCGCCCGGCGTGGCGATCTCCTCGGCCAGGCACGACGCCGGCACCTGACCCAGCACCTCGGGGGCGCCGCGCACCCGTGACCGCCAACGCCCGAACGTCGGTGGACCGGTCACGTCGGTGTTGTTCATCCAGGCCAGGGGAGCGCTGACCGGCGTGCCCCACATCAGGCCGCCCTCGACGTCGAAGTGCCCCGTGACGATGTTGACCACGTCGACCAGCCACGAGGCGAGGGTCCCGAACTCCTGGTTGCAGAGCCCGATGCGCCCGTAGACCGCGGCGCGGGGTGTCGTGGCGAAGTCGTGGGCGATCCGCCGGATCGTGCCGGCGGGCACGCCGGTCCAGGCGTCGACCGACTCGGGCGTGAACTCCTCGACCAGCGGCGCCAGGGCGTCGAACCCCGCCACCTTGTCGGCCAGGCCACCCAGCGTGACGAGGCCGTCGGCGAAGAGGACGTGGAGCACGGCCAGGAGGAACGCGGCGTCGGTGCCGGGCCGGATCGGCACCCACTCGGTGGCGTGGTCGACCGTGCCGGTCCGCCGCGGATCGATCACCACGACCTGGCCGCCCCGCTCCTTGATGGCGTCGAGCTCGCCGAGCACGTCGGGACAGGCCAGGAGCGACCCGCCCGACGCCTGGGGGTTGCCACCCATCACGACCAGGTAGTCGGTCCGCCGCACGTCCGGGGTCGGGATCTTCCACATGTTCCCGTACATCAGGGCGCACGTGACGTTCTTCGGCCACTGGTCGACGGTGCCCGACGAGTAGATGTGCGGGAACTTCGAGAACAGCAACGCGCCGTACCGACCGAGGGAGAAGGAGTGGCCCACCGGGTTGCCGACGAACGCCGTGGTGGCCGCAGCCCCGTAGCGGTCGAGCACCCCGTCGATGAGCTCCTCGCAGCGGGCGAAGGCCTCGTCCCAGGTGGCCTCCCGGAAGGTGTCGCCCTCGCGGATCAACGGGGTCCGGACCCGGTCGGGATCCTCGTGGAGCCGACCGAGCGTGGTGCCCTTCGGGCAGATGTACCCCTGCGACCACACGTCGTCCCGGAACGGGCGGATCAGGGAGACCGTGTCGTCGTCGTCGAGGTGCAGCTCGAGGCCGCACATGCACTCGCAGAGCGGACAGGTGCGCAGGTGCACCCGCGTGCCGTCGTGACGGACCTCGTGGACCCGACCGACGATGCGGCGGGGCGGAGCGACCGGCGTGGAACCCATGTGACCTCCCGGGGATGCTGGGGCATTGTCGCACGACCGGGCTGGCGGTGCCGCGGACTAGGTTCCCGCCGTGGACCGCACCCCCGAGATCGACGTCCTCGTGGTCGGCGCCGGCTTCGGCGGGCTGTTCCTGCTGCACCGGCTCCGGGGCCTGGGCCTCTCCACCGTGGTCGTCGAGACCGGCAGCGACGTCGGGGGCACCTGGTACTGGAACCGCTATCCCGGGGCCCGGTGCGACATCGAGAGCCTGGAGTACTCGTTCTCCTTCGACGAGGAGCTCCAGCAGGAGTGGCACTGGTCCGAGCGCTACGCCGCCCAGCCCGAGATCCTCGACTACGCCCGGCACGTCGCCGACCGCTTCGACCTGCGCCGCGACATCCGGTTCGACACACGGGTCACCGGCGCCGTCTGGGACGACACCGTCGAGCGGTGGCAGGTCGCGACCGACGCCGGCGGGTGGTCGGCGCGCTTCGTGGTCATGGCCACCGGAACCCTGAGTGCCCCCAACGCACCGGACTTCCCCGGACTCGACTCGTTCGCGGGCAGGGTGCTGCACACGGCCCGGTGGCCCGACGACGTCGACCTCACCGGACGACGGGTCGCGGTCGTCGGGACCGGGTCGACGGCCATCCAGGCCATCCCGCTCATCGCCGAGGTCGCCGACGAGCTCTACGTCCTCCAGCGCACGGCGACCTACTCCGTCCCGGCGCGCAACGGACCGCTGGACCCCGCGGTCGAGGCCGCGGTCAAGGCCGACTACGCCGGGCTGCGGGCCCGCGACCGCCAGATGCCCGGAGGGTTCGGGTCGCGGTTCGGCTGGAACGACGCGTCCGCCGTGGCCACCGACCCAGCCGAGCGCGACGCCGAGCTGGAACGTCGGTGGCGGATCGGCGGCTTCGCCTTCCTCGGGGCGTTTGCCGACGTCATCCTCGACCCCGCCGCCAACGAGCTCGTCGCCGACTTCGTCCGCCGCAAGATCCGCGCCACGGTGCACGATCCCGCCACGGCCGAGCTGTTGTGCCCGACCCAGCCGATCGCCTGCAAGCGCATGTGCCTCGACACCGGGTACTACGAGACGTTCAACCGCCCGAACGTCCACCTCGTCGACGTCAGCGGAGCCGGGATCGAGCGGATCACACCCGGCGGCGTCGTCGTGGCGGGCGTCGAGTACGCCGTCGACACCATCGTGCTGGCCACGGGCTTCGACGCCCTGACCGGTGCGGTGATGCGCGTCGACCTGGTGGGCCGTGACGGTCGCTCCATCCGTGACGCCTGGTCCGCCGGACCGGTGAACCTGCTCGGCCTGGCCGTGCCCGACTTCCCGAACCTGTTCGTGCTCACCGGGCCCGGCAGCCCGTCGGTCCTCACCAACATGATCGTGTCGATCGAGGAGCACGTGGAGTGGATCGCCGAGGCGCTCGTCCACCTGCGCGACCACGCGTGCTCGGTCATCGAGGCGACGGCCGAGGCTGCCGACGCCTGGGTCGACCACGTCAACCTGGTGGCGTCGTTCACCCTCTACCCGTCGTGCAACTCCTGGTACCTGGGAGCCAACGTCGCGGGCAAGCCCCGGGTGTTCATGCCCCTGCCCGGGTTCCCCGCCTACGTGGAGCGGTGCCGCGACGTCGCCCGCTCCGGTTACGAAGGATTCCGACTCTCATGACCCTCCCCGACGACGCCGCCCTGTTCCTGCCCGACGGCGACGGATTCGTCGCGACCGACCTCACCCAAGGGCCGTGGAGCCGTGAGCACCAGCACGGCGGGTCGGTGAGTGCCCTGCTCGCCCACGCGGTGGAGCGGGTCGAGACCCTCGTCCCGATGCGGGTGGGTCGCCTCACCGTCGACCTCATGCGTCCGGTGCCGGTCGCCCGCCTCACCACGACGGCCCGGGTGGTGCGCGAGGGCAAGCGGGTGCAGTTGCTCGAGGCGGCCCTCCTGCACGACGGCACGGAGGTCGCCCGGGCCTCGGCCCTCCGGGTGCGGACGGGCTCCAGCGCCGAGGCCCTCGACCACCCCCGTCGGCCCTTCGTGCGTCCCGTGCCCCGGCTTCCCGAGCCCGGCAAGGAATCGCTCCTCGCCACGGCGGGCCTCCCGGTCCCCGGGTACCTGCGTGCCGTCGAGATGGACAAGGTCGTCGGCGGGATCGGCACCGGCACGCCGGCCGTCACCTGGTTCAACCTCACCGTGCCGGTCGTGGCGGGCGTCCCGGTGTCGCCGTTCGTCCGGCTCGCCGCGCTCGCCGACTTCTCGAGCGGCACCGGCAACTTCCTGGAGATCGGCCGCTGGTCGTCGATCAACGCCGACATCACCCTGCACGTGCTGCGCGAGCCGGTCGGGGAGTGGATCGCCGTCGACGCCACCGCCCACGTCGGAGGCGACGGCATCGGTCACAGCGTGGCGGTCCTCCACGACGTCGAGGGCGTGGTGGGCAGCGGGACGACCGTGCAGATCGTCGACGAGGTGGCCGCGCCGTTCGCGGCCGCCGTCGAGGGGCGCTGACCGCTCAGGCCCGCTGGTCGAGCTGGACGAAGTTCCCCTCGGGATCCTGCAGGAACACGCTCTGGACCCGTCC
>JAFMJM010000158.1 GCA_017853455.1 Acidimicrobiia bacterium
CCCGCCCCGACCATCGCGTACTCGCCGATCTCGACGCCACAGACGATCGTCGCGTTCGCGCCGATCGACGCGCCCCGGTGCACCAGGGTGGGGGTGATCTCCCAGTCGGGGACGAAGGCGCGCGGCTGTCGGTCGTTGGTGAACACCGCGCTGGGCCCGACGAAGACGTCGTCGGCGATGGTGACACCGCTGTAGACCGACACGTTGTTCTGGATCTTCACGCCGGCACCGACCGACACCCCGGCGTCGAGGTAGACGTTCTTGCCGATCGTGCAGTCGCGGCCCACGACCGCCCCGGTCCGCACGTGGGTGTGGTGCCAGATGCGGCTCCCGGTCCCGATCTCGGCGCCGGCCTCGACGATCGCGGTCTCGTGGACGAACGGGGCTTCTGCCACGTCGCGGAGCGTAGCCGGGGGTCCGTCCGCCGTCGGCGCCGGACCCGGCACTACCCTCGGGCCGATGTCCGAACTCGACGTTGTGGTCACCGGCGGTGCCGGATTCATCGGCTCGAACCTCTGTCACCAGCTGGTGGAGCGGGGTCACCGGGTCCGGGTGTTCGACAACCTGCGGCGGGCGAACCTGCCGGCGATCCAGGGCCTGATCGACGACGGATCGATCACCTTGATCGACGGCGACATCCGCTACCGGGGGGCCGTCGCCGCCGCGGTCGCGGGAGCCGACGTCGTGGTGCACCTCGCCGCCACCTCGATCAACCGCAGTCAGGCCGACCCGGCGGAGAGCGTCGACATCGACGTCCGCGGCTCGGAGCACGTCTTCAGTGCCGCGGCCGACGCCGGCGTGCGCCGGGTGGTCTTCGCCTCGAGCGCCTCGGTCTACGGCCCGCCCGAGACCCTGCCCATGCGCGAGGACGACCCGCTGCGGCCCCAGACGCCCTACTGCCTCGGCAAGCTCGCGGGTGAGCACCTCCTCCAGTACTACGGCCGGCGGGCGGGCCTGGAGTGGAACATCCTCCGCTTCTTCAACGTGTACGGCCCCGGTCAGCACACCGACGCCTACTACACCGCCGTCGCCTCGATCTTCCTCGACCGGATCCTCCGGGGCGAGCCTCCGGTGGTCGACGGCAGTGGCGAGCAGACCATGGACATGGTGCACGTCCGTGACGTCGCCCGCGCCGTCGTGTGTGCGGTCGAGTCGCCGTCGACCGGCAACATCTGCAACGTCGGCACCGCGACCCAGACCTCGGTCGCCGAGCTCGCGCAGATGCTCATCGACGAGGTCGGGGTCGACATCACCCCCGAGTTCCGGCCGCGCAACGTGCTGGTGGCGCGCCGCGAGGCCGACGTGAGCCGGGCCGCCGCCACCATCGGCTGGGCGCCGGAGATCCCGGTCCGCCAGGGCGTGGCCGAGATCGTCGCCCTCGCGCGCGAATCGCTGCGGTGAGCGGCGCCGCTCCTCCCGGCTTCCCGCCGAACCCCTACAACGAGCACGCCTGGATCATCGGGAACCCGGCCATCGGTGACGGCACTTGGATCGGCGCCTTCACGGTGGTCGACGGCTCGGGCGGGCTCACGATCGGCCGGGGCTGCGACATCAGCTGTGGCGTGCACATCTACACGCACTCCACCGTCCGGCGTTGCGTGAGCGGGCGGGAGTACCCCGACGTCGACCGGGCGCCGGTCGTCATCGGCGACCACGTGTTCATCGGTGCCAACGCCGTGGTCATGATGGGGGTCACGATCGGCGACCGGGCCGTGGTCGGCGCCGGGGCCGTCGTGAGTCGTGACGTCCCTCCCGGCACCGTGGTGGCCGGGGTCCCGGCCCGTCCGACCGGTCGAGTGGTCGTCGACGGCGACCGGGTGGAGATCCTCCCGCTCGACTGACGGTCGACGACGAGTGGTCGCCTAGCGGTCGAGCTGCTCGAGCACCAGGCCCGACATGTGGCGCCCGATCTCCAGCGACGCCGTGGCCCCGGGCGACGGGGCGTTCACGAGGTGGATCCGCCCGGGTGACTGGCGGATCACGAAGTCGTCGAGGAGGGTGCCGTCGGTGGCGACGGCCTGGGCCCGAACCCCGGCGGGAACCGGCGTGAGGTCGGCGGCGGTGATCCCGGGGACCAGCCGCGAGAGCTCACGGGCCATCAGCGTCTTCGACCACGACCGGGCGACCTCGGCCGCACCCGTGCGCCAGTACTTCCGGGCGATCGCCCGCAGGCCGGGGAAGGCCGCCAGCGAGCGCGCTTCCCGGGCGTCGACGCGACCCCACGAGTACCCCTCGCGGGCGAGGGCCAGCACGGCGTTGGGTCCGGCGTGGACGCCGCCGTGGAGGTCGCGGGTGAGGTGGGCACCCAGGAACGGGAACGCCGGGTCGGGCACCGGGTACACCAGGTTGCGCACCAGTGACCGCTTCTCCGGCGCGAGCTCGAGGTACTCCCCCCGGAACGGGACGATCCGCACGTCGGTGGTGCCGGCGATGCGGTCGGACCAGAGGCCGGCGCAGTTGACGACCACCGATGCCGCCACGGGGTCGGCGTCGGTCTCGACCACGACCGTGCTGGCGCCGAGCAGCCGCTCCACCTTCCGGCCGGTCCGGATCGTCCCGCTCGCGGCCTCGACCTGGCGGGCCAACGTGGCGCTGACCGCACCGAAGTCGGTGATCCCGGTCTCGGGGACGTGGAGGGCGGCGATGCCGACGGCGTGGGGCTCGAGCTCGCGCAGGCGGGCGGGGTCGATCCGCTCGATCGTCACGCCGTTGGCGACCGCCCGCCGCTCGAGCTCGTCGAGGCGGGGGAGGTCGGCCTCACGCGTGGCGACGACGACCTTGCCGCAGACCTCGTGGGGGATGCCGTGCTCGGCGCAGTACGCCACCATCGACGCCCGCCCCCGTGACGCCATCGTGGCCTTGAGCGAGCCGGGTCGGTAGTAGATCCCCGAGTGGAGCACGTTGGAGTTGCGCCCGCTCTGGTGACGGGCGATCGCCGACTCCTTCTCGAGCACGACGAGTCGCAGCGCGGGTCGGTCCCCGAGGATCGCCCGGGCCGTGGCCAGGCCGATGATCCCTCCGCCGACCACGGCGACGTCGAAGCGCTCCACGCCTCCCCAGGATACGGAGCCCGGCGCACCGTCCAGGACGCCGGTCAGATCAGGAGCGGGTCGACCCGGGCGTGGTAGGCGTCGGCGAAGGTGCGGTCGCCACAGTCGGACGCGATCTGGTCGAGCTCGGCGAGTGCGGTCCGGGAACGGGCCGGGTCGGTCGGCGCGTGGAGGGATGCCAGCTCACCGAGCGCCTCCATGGCGAAGCGTCCGACCTCCGGGTCGAAGTACCGGTCGAACTGCTGCCGGTGGGCTCGACCCGACCGAGCGGCCGCCCGGAAGTACCGGTCCCCTTGCAACGGATCCTGATCGACGATGCACGACGCCAGGCCGGCGAAGTAGCAGGCACCGGCGAGGACGGCGGGGACCGGGCCACCGTCGACGGCGATCGTGTCGGGTTGTGCGAGATCGATGCCGTACCGGGCGCGGAGGATTGCCGCCAGAGCCGGGATCGCCGCAGCGGCATCGGGGATCCGTCCGTCGTAGGCGAGATACTTCACCCGCCGCATGGCCATCCCGACGGCGAGCGGTGAATCCGTCGGCGCCGATTCCACGTGCAGGCGTGCGTACTCCGCGAGGTCGCGCAACTCGGCGACGCCGTCTCGGCGGAGCCGAGCGAGCCCGGTGGGGTCAGCCGCGGCCACGGCGACGAGGTTGGTGCCGCGCGACCAGACCTCGGCGGTGAGCCCCGCTTCCTCGAAGAGCGATCGGAAGCCGTCGATCGTCGGGACGAACTCGTGGTGGCCGATCGAGAGGGCCGGCTCGGCGACGGTCAGTGGGCGATCGGGGGAGATGACGGTCGCATCCGGGACGGTGATGATGGCGGCGCCGCCGGGAGCCAGGCGCGCACGGATCTCGGCCAGGACCGGTCGGGGATGGCGGAGGTGCTCGACGACCTCGGAGCAGAAGATCACGTCGAACGTCCGGCCGGGCTCGAAGGCCGGGTCGAGCAGGACGCGGCGGATGTCCTGGCCGAGCGCGGCACGACCGCGGTCGGCGCCCTCCGACGGGTCGAGGCCGATGCCGTCCCAGCCCCGCAGCCGAACGGCGAGATCGAGGCCGAACCCGAACCCGCAACCCACGTCGAGGAACGTCGAGCCGGGTGGGGCGTCGACGAGGGCGAGCATCGACGCCAGGACCTCGACGCCGGCGGACTGCTCGACGTAGTTGTCCCAGTCCCAGTACGCGCCTTGGTACGCCGCATCCGGAGGCAGGACGGCGCTCGGGACCACGGTGGCGCAGGTGGCGCACCGGACGACCACGACGGGTCGTCGCTGCCATTCCACCCGGACCTTGGCGATGGCGGGTTGGACGCCCTCGGCATCGCACACCGGACAGAACACCCGTGCGCTCCCGCGCCCGGTCCAGCGCAGGTTCATCGAACGCCCGGGAGGTCGGAGCGGGTGGAGCGCGAATGGGCGAGGGTCACGGCCCGTGACACTACGCGACGCCGGCATTCCGGACCGGGGATCGGCGGCGTTCCGGCCGACCTCGGCCTCAGGCGATGAAGTACTTGGCCTCGGGGTGCGGGACGATGATCGCCGAGGTGCTCTGCTCGGGGTCGAGCTGGAACTCCTCGGTGAGGGTCACCCCGACGCTCGCCAGGTCGAGGAGGTCGTCGAGCTTGGCCTGGTCCTCGAGGTCCGGGCACGCCGGGTAGCCCCACGAGTAGCGCGACCCCCGGTACTGCTGGCGGAACAACCCGGCCAACGTGGGGCCGTCCTCGTCGGCGAAGCCCCATTCCTCGCGGATGCGGCGGTGCCAGTACTCGGCGAGCGCCTCGGTCATCTCCACCGACAGCCCGTGGCACAGCAGGTAGTCCTGGTAGCGGTCGGCGGCGAACAGCTCGCGCTCCCGCTCGGTGGCCCGGGAGCCCATCGTGACCACGTGGAACGCCGCGTAGTCGGCGTCACCGCTCCCGGCCGGGCGGAAGAAGTCGCTGATGCAGAGGAAGCGGTCCTTCGTCTGACGCGGGAACGAGAAGCGCAGGCGCTCGGTGCGGCGGTCGTCGTCGGTCCAGACGACCAGGTCGTCGCCGTCGGCGTTGACCGGGAAGTAGCCCCAGGCCACCGTGGGGACGAGCGTGCCCTCGGCCTGGGCGATGCCGAGCTGCTCGCGGAGGGTGGGCCGGATTCGGTCCTTGAACTCGGCGTCGGTCTCGCCGTTCTCGGGTCGGAACTGCCACTGGTTGCGGAACAGCGCCGTCTCGTTGACGTAGGCGGCGATGTCGTCGAGGGCGACGCCCTTGGCGACCCGAGCCCCGAGGAACGGTGGGGTGAACACGGTGACGTCGGTGGCGACGTCGGAGCGCGCGGGGATCGCGGCGGTGTCGCCCGTCCCGGCGGCGTCGGCCGCCCGGGTGCTCTTCCGGGCCGGCAGGACCCGGCCGCCGGGCGCCCGGCCGAAGTCGGGGTCGAGGTCGCCGGTGCGCTTGCCCTCCATGAGGGCGTCCATGGTGGAGAGCCCCTCGAAGGCGTCCTTGCCGTAGAAGACCCGGCCCTCGTAGACCTCGCGCAGGTCGCGCTCGACGTAGCTGCGGGTGAGCGCCGCCCCGCCGAGCATCACCGGGTAGTCGGCCAGGCCGGCCTCGTTCATCTCCTCGAGGTACTCGCGCATGATGAGGGTGCTCTTGACGAGCAGGCCGCTCATGCCGATGGCGTCGGCGCGCACCTCCTGGGCCTTCTCGACGAAGGTCTGCAGCGGCGCCTTGATCCCGATGTTGTGGACCTCGTAGCCGTTGTTGGTCAGGATGATGTCGACCAGGTTCTTGCCGATGTCGT
>JAFMJM010000159.1 GCA_017853455.1 Acidimicrobiia bacterium
CGGCGACGGTGGTGTTCGGTGCGGCGGTCGTGCTCGCGGTCGTGGCGCTGGTCGTCCCGGCGGTCTGGCCGGACCGTGTCGCCCCGACGTCACGGTCGGCCGCCCACTTCCGGGGCACCCCGGTGGCGGACCGCCAGCTGCGGTCGTCGGCCCGCCTGGCCCGGGGCTTGCGCGCGCGGGGGGTCGACGAGGTGTTCATCGTGCGCAAGGACGCTGGGTTCCTCTACCTCCGCACCGGGACCACCGACCCGCTGCCGTACGACATCGTGGAGCGGTCGGATCTCGGCGCCGACGACGAGGCCGGGGTGATCCGGCGGCTCCGCCGCGGCGACGCGCCCTGGGTGTGCGTGCGCAGGCCCGGATCGGGCGGGAGCGCCGACCACGCGCTCGTGCCGCGTCGACTCGAGGCCTGGATCCGGGCGAACCTCACGTTCGAGGAGAGCCTCGCCCGCTGCGACCTCTACCGGTCCGCGAGCGTCGGGGGCCGATGACGGACGGCGTCGAACGGAGGCTCAGCCGACCCCGAGCAGGTCGACGACGAACACCAGGGTCTCACCGCCGCGGATGACACCACCGGCGCCCCGGTCGCCGTACCCGAGGTGGGGCGGGATGGTGATGCGGCGCCGGCCGCCGACCCGCATGCCGGCCAGCCCTTCGTCCCAGCCCTGGATGACCTGGCCGACGCCGAAGTCGAAGCGGAACGGCGTGTTGCGACTCCACGACGAGTCGAACTCGCCGCCGGTGCTCCAGGCCACGCCCACGTACTGGACGGTGACCCCGAGGCCGGGGACCGGCTCGTCGCCGGTGCCGAGTTCGAGGTCCTCGACGATGAGCTCGCCGGGCGGGTCGGAGTCGGGGATCGTGACGTCGGGCTTGGTGTCGGCCATCGGGTGAACCTACCCGCCGGGGTCGGGGTTCAGGCGACCAGGGTCAGCGGATCACGGCCACGGAGCACGTCGCGTGCTGCACGCAGCGTGTGGCGACCGACCCGAGGATGTGGTGGTGCCCACGGCTCGCGCCCTGGTGGCCGACGACCAGGAGGTCGGCGTCGGCGCCCCGGTCGACCAGCACCGTCGCGGGGGCACCGATCGCGACCACGGCGGTGGCGCCCACGTTCGGCTCGGTGTCGACGGCGATCCGCACGCCGTCGTCGGCGACCGCGGTGGCCTCGTCGTGGAGCTGGCTGCGGGTGTCGGCGCCCAGGCGCTCGAGGTACGGGTAGTCGTAGGTGTGCACGACCTCGAGCGTCGCGCCGCGGGCGTGGGCCTCGCCGGCGGCCCAGCGCACGGCCCGGACGGCGTCGTCCGATCCGTCGTAGCCGACCACGATCCGTCGTCCGCCCATCGCCGCGCCTCCACGACCACTGTCATGGCGAACCTACCGCCCGGTGGGCCGGAGTGGAATGGGTGGCCGGGTGCAGACCGTCCCGTAGGGTGCGGCGGGTCGGGGCGGACGGGGGGACGGGATGCGCAGCACGGAGTCGGCGACACTGCGCCGACCGGCGTTCGTGGCCGTGACCGCCGTCCAGTTCATGATCGTCGTGGTCAGTGGTTCGACCACCATGGCCCTCCCGGCGGTCAAGGACGGCCTCGGTGCGGGCGACGCCGGGCTGCAGTGGTTCGCCGCCCTGTTCGCGCTGGCCTACTCCCTGGTGCTCGTCGTCGGCGGTCGGCTGGGAGACCTCCGGGGCACCCGTCGACTGCTGCTGCTCGGATTCGGCGGCTACGTCGCCGCGTTGGCGCTCGCCGCCGTCGCCCCCGACCTGCCCGTGCTGCTCGGCGCCCGGGTGCTCCAGGGCCTGTCGGCCGGGTTGATGGCGCCGCAGCTCTCGGCGGTGATCCAGCGCACGTACACCGGGCACGCCCGGACCCGGGCGTTCGCCGTCTACCTGACCGCGGCGGGCGCTGCGTTCTCGGTGGGGCAGCTCGCCGGGGGTGCGCTCATGTCGGCCGACCCGTGGGGGCTCGGTTGGCGTTGGTCGTTCGTGCCGTTCGTGCCGCTCGGGGTCGCCGCCTGGGTCCTGGTGCACCGGTCGGTGCCGGAGTTCCGGCCCGAGTCCGGCGGCCGGCTCGACGGCGTGGGGGCGGCACTCCTCGCGCTGACGGCGCTGTTCGTCATGTTCCCGATCGTCCAGGGTCGCTCGGCCGGCTGGCCCGTCTGGATCGTCGCGATGCTCGTCGCGACGGTGCCGGCGTTCGCCGTGTTCCTCCGGGTCGAGCGGTGGGTGCGGGCACGCGGGGGTGCGCCCATCGTGAACCCCGACCTGTTCCGGGTGCCGTCGTTCCGGGCGGGGAACGTCATCACCGTCCTCGTCGGGCTGGCCTGCGCCGCACTTCCGCTCTACCTCGTGCTCACCCTGCAGCTGGGGTTCGGCCGCAACGCGTTCGCGGCGGCGCTGGTGGCCTGCCCGATGCCGATCGCCAACATGGCCGGCTCGCTCGTGACGGCGCCGCTCGTGCGCCGGCTCGGGCGGGGTGCGGTCGCCATCGGGGCCGGGGCCACCGGGGTGGCGGCGGCCCTGATCCTGATCACGATCTCGGGCGGCGCCGACTCGGTCGCCGTCGTCACCCTGCTGCCCGGCATCGTGCTGGTCGGGTTCTCGTTGGGGGTGTCGATCACGTCGATCACCGCCATCGTGCTGTCGGAGGTCCCGGTCGCCGACGCGGGGAGTGCCGCGGGGGTGCAGGCGACGGGGTTGCAACTGGCGAGCGCGGTGGGGATCGCAGTGTCGGGGATCGCGTTCTTCGGCACGGTGGGTGGACGCGACGGGCTCCAGCCCTACCTCGACGGGCTCGGTTGGGTGATGTGGATCACGATCGCCTTCACCGTCGCGCAGGTGGCGCTCACGTTCCTGCTGCCGCGTCGCACGGCCCGGTCGCTCGACGAGATCCCGTTCGCCGATCCCGAGCTCTTCGTGGTTCCCGACCTGCACGCCCGACCCGACGGCGAGCACCGCGGGTGACGTCAGGCCCCGGGCCCGACGGACTGCTGGTGCGCTACGCCGACGCCGTGCGCACGGGTGACGCCGCCGCCTTCGCCGTCTGTTGGACCGTCGACGCCGCCTGGGACCTGAACGGTCCGGTCGTCGAGGGTCGCGACGCCATCGTCGGGAGGTTCGCCGAGGCGCGACGCGACCTGCGTGGATGCACCCAGGACGTGGCGGCCGGACGCTGGACCGCGCTCGGTCACGACCGGGCGGCGGGTCGGTGGGTCGTGCACGAGGACCAGGACCGTGCGGAGGGCGTCGGTCGGTTGGTCGGCGTGTACCACGACGACGTCGTGCGCACTGCCGACGGTTGGCGGTTCGCCCGGCGCCGCTTCGAGCCGGTGTGGCGCGGGGCGCCGCGGGTGGCCGGCCCGCTCGAGGCCGGGTCGACGGTGTGCTGCAGCGGCACGCTCGGTGCGGCGCCGCTCCTGCGCAAGATCGCGGCGGTCGCGTCCGTCGGGTTCGATGGTCTGTCGGTCTACGCGCGCGAGGTCGACGGTCTCGTCGCCGACGGTTGGACCACCGACGAGATCCGGGCGGTGCTCGTCGGCGTCGGTCTTGCGGTCGCCGAGGTCGACGGGCGCTCGACGTGGTCGGGGCTTGCGGGGGAGTCGGGACCGCCGGCGGACCATCTCGTCGGGATCGGTTCGGCACTCGGTGCGCGGTCGGTCACGCTGCTCGTCCCGCCCGGTGCCGATCTCGCCGCCGACGCCACCCGCAGCCAGGTCGCGCGGGCGCTCGCCGGCGTGGCCGACGTGGCGGCGCAGGCCGGACTGCTCGTGCACCTCGAGCCCTACGCCTGGTCGGGGTTGGCCGACCTCGCGACGGCGCTCGACCTGTGCCGGCGCTCGGGCGCGCCCGCTGCCGGGGTCCTGGTCGACACGTGGCACCTCGCCGTCGGTCCCGACCGGGGCCACCTGCCCGACGACCTCCCCGGTGACCGGGTGCTCGGGCTCCATCTGGGAGAGGCGGCCGAGGCCGATCCGCCCGACGTGGCGTGGGCGGGGATGCACGACCGGCGGCTGCCCGGCGAGGGCCGGGCCGTCGGGGCCGCGGTCCTGCGCGAGTTGCGGGCCCGCGGCTGCACCGCCCCGGTCGGGGTCGAGGTCATCACCGACGACCTGCACGCAGGCCGGCCCCGCGAGGCCGCCGCCACGGCCTTGGCCGCGCTCGAGGCGACGGTGGCTGCCGCGTCCGGACCGGTCCCGACCGTCTGAACGGCTCGAACCGGGCGACTCAGGCGGGGTACCAGCGGCGCTTCGCCCAGAGGCTGACGTACACCAGCGCGATGAGGGCCGGGACCTCGATCAGCGGGCCGATGGTGCCGGCCAGCGCCTCGCCCGACGTGGCACCGAACACCGCCACCGACACCGCGATCGCCAGCTCGAAGTTGTTGCCGGCGGCGGTGAACGCCACCGACGTGTTGCGGTCGTACGGCAGGCCGAGGCGGAAGCCGGCCAGGAACGTGCCGCCCCACATCAGCGCGAAGTACACGAGCAGGGGGACCGCGACCCGGGCCACGTCGAGCGGTGCGTCCGTGATGCGCTCACCCTGGAGCGCGAAGAGCACGACGATCGTGAACAGCAGGCCGTAGAGGGCGACGGGACCAATACGAGGGAGGAACCGCTGCTCGTACCACTCGGTGCCCCGGCGCCCTTCGCCGATGCGCCGGGTGAGGAAGCCCGCCACGAGCGGCACGCCGAGGAAGATGAGTACCGACTTGGCGATCGCCCACATCGACACACCGAGGCTCGCGCCGTCGAGCCCGAGCCAGCCGGGCAGCACCTCGAGGTAGAACCAGCCCAGTACCGAGTACATGACGATCTGGAACACCGAGTTGACGGCCACCAGCACTGCGGCCAGCTCGCGACTGCCGCAGGCCAGGTCGTTCCAGATCAGGACCATCGCGATGCACCGCGCCAGGCCGACCACGATGAGCCCCGTCCGCAGGGCGGGGAGGTCGGGGAGGAACGTCCACGCCAGCGCGAACATCAGCAGCGGCCCGATCAGCCAGTTGCACACCAGCGACAGCACCAGCGCCCGTCGGTCCCCGATCTCGCTGCGCAGGCGCGTGTACTTCACCTTGGCGAGCACCGGATACATCATCGCCAGCAGGCCGATCGCGATCGGCAGCGACACGGTGTCGATCCGGACCTTGCCGAGCGCGTCACCGAGGTCGGGGACCGCCCGGCCGAGCACGAGGCCGACCACCATGGCCACCCCGATCCACAGCGGCAGGAACCGGTCGAGCGTGGAGAGGCGCGCGGCGACCGGCGCGTCGGTGGCCGTGGGAGACACGTCGGGGGTCACGGTCGGGTCAGGCGCAGCAGGTGCCGGCGCCACCGGCGTCGGGGGAGCCGACGACGCGCAGGGTCATCTCGTCGGCGTCGGCGGTCTTGACGTACCACTCCCACTTCGCGCCGTCGGGGTCGGTGACCCAGGTCTCGACCTTCTCGGCGTAGCAGCAGACGGTCTCGTCGATGCCGGTGGTGGCCAAGCCGTCGGCGCTCAGGCGGGCCTCGGCGGCGCTGACCTCGGGGGCGGTCATGACCTCGACGCCGAGGTGGTTGACGGTGCCGCCCTCGGGTGCCTCGATCAGGACCAGCTTGAGGGGCGGGTCGGCGATCTCGAAGTTGGCGTACCCGGGCTTGCGCTTGGCGGCGGGGGTGGCGAAGAGCCGCTCGTAGAAGTCGACGGCGGCGTCGACGTCGGTCACGTTGATGGCGAGCTGCACGCGGGACACGGCGGTCCTCCCGGATCGGTCCATGCATCGATGTCGGTCGATGGATCACGCTACCATGTCCATCGACGGTGATCGATCGATCGTCCGGACG
>JAFMJM010000160.1 GCA_017853455.1 Acidimicrobiia bacterium
GGCCGTTCGGACTCCGCCACGACCCGGCCGACCAGGTCGTCGGGATAGAGCGTCTGGCCGGTGGTGGGCCGTACCTGGCCCAGCACGACGAACCGCCGTCCCCCCTCGCCCTCGACCGGCGCGAACAGCAGCAGGTCCGAGAACGACAGGTCGGCCAACGACCGCCACGACGCGATCAGGCGGTGGAGGTGCTCGAGCGCGTCGTCACCCAGTGCGGTGTTCTGCCGGGCCAGCTCCACCATCGGGACGGACACGGAGCGAATCTAACGCTCGTCAGCGAGTGGTGGGATCGACACCACCAAGGAGGTACGTCCCGATCTGAGCGAGGCCACCGAGGTCGTGGACGTCCTCGGCGAAGGTCGGCACCGTCACCACGACGTCGGGGGCCCGCGCCAACCGGTTGCGCAGCTCCGCTTCACGCGTCGCCACGACGGCGAAGTTCCGGTACGACGCGCCGAGGGTGCGCAGGACCCGCGCCACCGCGGCCGGGTCGGCCGACGCCGCCGACGGATCTGAAGCGGCCACGACCGCGGCCAGGGCGTCGGCGTCGTCGACGAACCGGTCGGCCGCGGCCGCGACGGCGGGGTCACGGAACGCGTCGGGCAGCACCCGGTTGAGCACGAGGGCACCCAGGTGGAACCGGCGTTCGCGCAGCTCGCGGACGAAGAACTCCGCTTCGCGCCAGGGCGCACCCTCGAGCGTGGTCACCACGGTGAACGCCGTGCGCGGATCGTGCATCAGGTGCTCGACCGCCCGCGCCCGGGTCACGAATCCGTCGTACATCGACTCGAAGTTGAGGAAGAACTCGGCGATGTCCTGGAGGAACTGCGTGCCGAGGATGCGGTCGGCCACCTGGTAGAAGGGCTTGCTCGCGAAGTTCACCAGGCGCGCACCGCGCCCGCCGCCGATCCGGTACGGCACGGTGAGCCAGCGCAGCAGTCGGCCGCCGAAGAAGTCGGCCATGCGCTGGGGCGCGTCGAGGAAGTCGAGGGCGTTGCGCGACGGCGGCGTGTCGACGACGATCAGGTCGTACGCACCGGTGGCGTGCAGGTCGTAGAGCCGTTCCATCGCGATGTAGTCGTGGCTCTGCACGAACCGGCTGGTCAGGTTGTCGTAGAGCCGGTTCGAGAGGATGCGCTCGGCGGTCGCCGGGTCGGGGGCGTGGCGCTGCACCAGGTCGTCCCACGACGCCTTGGTGTCGAGCATCGCCGCCCACAGCTCGCCCCGCGGGGTCAGGCCGGCCCGGCGCAGCACGTCGTCGGGCACCCGCCGGGCGTCGTTGCCGAACCCCTCCAGCCCGAGAGCGTCGGCGAGACGCTTCGCCGGGTCGATGGTCAGCACCAGGACCCGGCCCCCGAGGTGCACGGCGGCGGCCAGGGCCGTCGCCGCCGCGGTCGAGGTCTTGCCCACGCCGCCCGAGCCGCAGAACACCAGGACCTCGCGCGACGCCAGCAGCGCCTCGAGCGACGTCGCCGGCACGGTGCTCACTCCCCCAGCTCCGCGGCGAGGGCCTCGGCCACCATGCGGGTGACCCGCAGCCCGTGATCGCGGACGAACAGGTACGGCACGAGCAGCAGCGGCAGGTCCACCGCCCGCCGGAGGTGGTCGAGGTGGACCACCCGTGACCGGCGCATCGCGACCGCCAGGCGCGCGGCGTCGAACACGCCGTCGACGCCCGGCCCGACGGACGCCTCGAGCGTGGACCGGACCGGTTCGGCGGCCAGCGCCTCGAACACCACCTCGTCGGCGGTGGTGAACGGCTCGGGCAGGACCCGGTTGACGACCACCGCCCCCAACGGCACGGTCGAGCCGGTGGCGGCCCGCTCCACCAGCTCGATGGTCTCGTTGACCGGCATCTCCTCGGGGGCGGTCACCACGTTGAGGGCGGTCAACGCCGGGTCGGAGAGGATGTCGAGCATCCACTCGGTCTGGTTGCGGATCGGGCCGGTCTGCACCAGGTCACGGATCGTGCGCGGCGCGTCGAGTTGGGCCAGGACGTGCCCGGTCGCGGCGGCGTCGACGATGACGAGGTCCCAGGGCGCCCGACCCTCGACCGACTCGCGCACCTCCCAGCACACCTTGCCGACGATCAGGATCTCCTTGACCCCGGGCGCGGCGTTGGCGACGAAGTCGAAGACGTTGGCGATCGGGCCGATCCGGCCGACCACGGGGATGCGCAGGTTGAGCTTGAGGTACTCGCGCAGCGACGCCTCGGTGTCGAGCTGCATGGCGAACACGCCCGGGTGCACCTCACGGGGCTCGAAGCCGACCGCCGGGTGCTCGAACAGATTGGTCAGGTTTCCCTTGGCGTCGACCTCGACGAGCAGCACCCGCTTGCCGCGCTCGGCCGCGAGCAGGGCGAGCGCCGCGGTGACGGTGCTCTTGCCGACGCCACCCTTGCCGGTGACGAAGAGGAGTCGACGGTCGAGGAGCCCGGGCACCGTCGGGGGCCCGGTGGCGTCAGGAGCGGCCGAAGCCGACCTTGCGGCCGCCGGCGTCGGTCTCGATCTCGACGTAGGCGATCCGCTCCGCCGGCACGCCGACGGTCCGACCCCGGGTGTCGCTCAGCCACAGGATTCCGTCGTCGGCGGCGAGTGCCCCGGCGACGGCCTGCTGGACCTCGTCGGCCGACTGGTCGACGTCGAGGCTGATCTCCTTGGGCGTGTGCAGCACACCGATGCGGATTTCCATGTCGGGCAATCTACCGGTCGGCGGACGGGTCCATCGCCTCGACCGCGGCGGCGATCGCCCGGAAGGCCACGGCGGCCTCGTCGTCGGGGTGGGCCACCACGATCGGATGTCCGTCGTCCCCGCCGATCCGCAGGTCGGGGACGAGCGGGACCTGCCCGAGCAGGGGGACGCCGAGGCGGTCGGCGAGCTCTCGGCCCCCGCCCGCCCCGAAGAGCTCGTAGCGCTTCCCGTCGTCGCCGGTGAACCACGACATGTTCTCGATCACCCCGGTGACGGCCAGGTCGACCTTCGCCGCCATCGCCGCCGCCCGCTGCGCGACCCGCTGGGCGGCGGTCTGGGGGGTGGTGACCACGATCACCTCGGCCCGCGGCAGGAACTGCGCCATCGACAGGGCCACGTCGCCGGTGCCGGGCGGCATGTCGACCACGAGGAAGTCGACCGCACCCCAGTGGACGTCGGTCAGGAACTGCTCGAGCGCCTTGTGGAGCATCGGGCCCCGCCAGATGACGGCCTGCTCCTCGGAGGCGAAGAAGCCCATCGAGATGAGCCGCACGCCGTTGGCGGTGGGCGGGACGATCAGGTCGTCGACGAGGTCGGGCGGGTGGTCGACGCCGAGCATGCGCGGCATCGAGAAGCCCCACACGTCGGCGTCGATGGCCGCGACCCGGTTCCCGCGCTGGGCGAGGGCGATGGCCAGGTTGGTGGTCACGGACGACTTGCCCACCCCGCCCTTGCCCGACGACACCGCGATCACCCGGGTGGTCGAGTCGAGGAACGGGTTGGGCCGCGCCGCCGGTCGGGCCGGCGCGTTGACGTCGACGATGCGCAAGGGGTTGGGCGGCGGCTCGGCCCGCAGGACCCGGGCGCAGTGCTGCTGCTCCTCGGGGGTCATCTCCCGGACGTCGACGTCGACCCGCTCGGCGTCGGTGGCCCCGACGACGGCGTCGGCGACGAGGGTCCGGAGCCGGGCCTCACGCGCCTCGCCCTGGAGCGGGAGGGCCAGGACCACGGCGACCACCGGCCCGTCGACGGCCAGCCCCACCACCATCCCCAGGTCCACGATCGGGTGCCCGAGCTCGGGCTCCACCACCGTGGCCAGGGCCGCTTCGACCTCTGCGTTGGTGGGCATGGCACCTCCGGTCGCCCCGGCGCCGGGGGGCGGTCGACCCGACCGCCGCGTCCGGGGATTTCCACTACCGACGTAGGTAGAATACCGGCCGTGGCCCGCCCCTCCCCCACCGGCACCAGCGGCACCACCGCCGAGGCCGTCCCCGACGAGCGCGCGCTGACGGCCGACGAGTTCACCGCTGCGGTGACCGCGGTGACCAACGCCTTCGGCGACCCGACCCGCCGCGAGATCTACCTCGCCGTGCGCGACCACGGCCCCGCCGGGGTGACGGCCGCCGAGGTCGCCGAGCGCTTCGCCCTCCACCCCAACGTCGCCCGCCACCACCTCGAGAAGCTCGCCGGGGGCGGCTACCTCGTGGTCGAGGTCGGGCGCCGCGACGACGCCACCCGCACCGCCGGCCGACCCTCCAAG
Organism: Acidimicrobiia bacterium; assembly: GCA_017853455.1. GTDB lineage: Bacteria > Actinomycetota > Acidimicrobiia > IMCC26256 > PALSA-555 > CAIUKV01. The sequence goes on from JAFMJM010000160.1 coordinate 4,232, forward strand.
CGCTACTGCGCCGTCGAGCTCGACAACACGTTCTCGCTGCCCCTCAAGCACGACGACGTCCTGTCGTCCCTCCTCGCCCGGGCGCTCGACGCCCTCGGCCCCGACCGGGCCGCCGGCCTCGCCGACGAGGTCGGCTACGAGTACGGGCGCGACCTCGCCGCCCGCATGGATCCGGGAGCCGGACAGCGGTCGGTCAAGGCGGCGATCGGTGCCGTCGCCGACGCTCTCACCGCCCACGGCTTCGCCGCGCACGCGGAGGAGCGCGGCGGCGAGCTCAAGATCGTCTCCGAGTGCTGCCCGTTCGGCGACACCGCGCAGCGGTACCCCAACGTCGTGTGCGCCCTCGACCGCGGCATGATCCGCGGGATGATGTCGGGCCTCCACGGGGAGATCTCGCCCCGGTCGGAGGCCAGCCGACCCGGCGGCGACGACCACTGCGTCACCGGCGTCTGAGGCGGCGTCCGTGGCCCGCGCCTACCTCGACCACGCGTCCTCCTCACCGCTGCGCCCCGCCGCCCTCGAGGCGATGCTGCCGTTCCTGCACGGCAACCCCGGCGACCCCGGGCGTCTCCACCACGAGGGCCGGATCACCCGGGTGGCGGTCGAGACCGCCCGCGAGCAGGTCGCCGCGACCTTCGGCGCCCGGCCCCGCGAGGTCGTGTTCACCGCCACCGGCACCGAGGCGGTGAACGCCGCGGTGTGGGGCGCGGTCGAGCGCGCCCGGGCCACCGACGCCCGACCCCACGTCGTCACCAGCGCCGTCGAGCACTCGGCGGTGCTCGAGGCCTGCCGCCGGGCCCCGGTCGACCTCACCGTCGTCGGGGTCGACGGCACCGGCCGGATCGACGCCGACGCCGTCGCCGCCGCCCTGACACCGAACACCGCCCTGGTGTCGGTCCACCTCGCCAACCACGAGGTCGGCACCGTCCAGACGGCCGTCCCGGCGATCGTCGACGCCGCCCACGGGGCCGGCGCCGTCGTGCACCTCGACGCCTGCGCCGCCGCCGGGCACCTCCCGGTCGACTTCGCCGTGCTCGGGGCCGACCTGTGCTCGCTCACCGGACACCCGTGGGGCGCACCGAAGGGCGCCGCGGCGCTGCTCGTGCGGCGGGGGCTGCGCTTCCCGCCGTTCGTGGTCGGCGGAGCCCAGGAACGGGCCCGCCGCGCCGGCGCCGAGAACGTCGCCGCGATCGTCGGGTTCGGCGCCGCCGCCGCCGAGCTGGCGGGCTCGTTGCCCACCGAGACGGCCCGCGCCCGGACGCTCACCGACGCCGTCGAGGCCGCCGCGACCGCGGTGCCGGGCGTGGTGCGCCACGGCGACCCGGCCCACCGGCTCCCCAACCTGGTCTGCCTCGGGATCGGCGGGGTCGAGGCGGAGCCGGTGCTCCTCGCCCTCGACCAGCACGGGGTGGCGGTCCACTCGGGCTCGGCGTGCTCCAGCGAGCTGCTCGAGCCGTCGCCGGTGCTCGCCGCCATGGGGGTCGACGCCGACCGGTCGCTGCGCGTCAGCGTGGGCTGGTGCTCCA
>JAFMJM010000161.1 GCA_017853455.1 Acidimicrobiia bacterium
GCCTCCCCCGCCGCCATCAGCATGGCGGGCCAGTAGACGGCGTGGAAGCGCAGGATGTCCTTGCCCACGAGGTGGTAGTCGACCGGCCAGTACCGCTCGAAGCGGGCGCGGTCGGTGCCGTAGCCGACGGCCGTGCAGTAGTTGAACAACGCGTCGAACCACACGTAGGTGACGTGACTCGGGTCCCAGGGCAGCGGGATGCCCCACGTGATCGAGGTGCGGCTCATCGAGAAGTCGCGCAGGCCCTGCTTGATGAAGCCGAGCACCTCGTTGCGACGCGTCTCGGGCTGGACGGCGTCGGGATTGGCCTCGTAGTACTCGAGCAGTCGGTCGGTGAAGCGCGACAGCCGGAAGAAGTAGTTCTCCTCGGTGACCCGGTCGACCGGCCGGTCGTGGATCGGACAGTTGTCCCCCACCAGCTCGTCGTCGGTGTAGTAGGCCTCGCACGGGACGCAGTAGAGGCCCTCGTAGGTGTCGAGCTCGATGTAGCCGTTGTCGTGGACCGCCTGGAGGAACTTCGCGACGGCCTCGTAGTGGCGCGGCTCGGTGGTGCGGATGAAGTCGGTGTTGGTGATGTCGAGCTCGGCCCAGGCCTCGGCGAACCGGGAGCTCGTGACGTCGGCCCACTCCTTCGGGGTGACCCCGCGCTCCTCGGCCGCCCGCTGGACCTTGAGCCCGTGCTCGTCGGTCCCGGTCAGGAAGACGACGTCGTCGCCCCACAGCCGCCGCCACCGGGCCAGCACGTCGGCGGCGACCGTCGTGTAGGCGTGTCCGATGTGTGGGGCGTCGTTGACGTAGTAGATGGGCGTCGTGACGTAGAACGGGGTGGCCACCCGGTCACGGTACCCGGGCGCCTCCGCCGGACCGCCTGCGTTCAGCCCTCGGCCCGGAGCCGAACCGCGAGGTCGTAGACGCGCCGCCGCGGCACCCCGAGCCGGGCCGCCACCTCGGTCGCGGCGTCGCGGGCCGACGCGCCGGCGCCGAGCGCCTCGACCAATGCGGCGGCGACCGTGTCGTCGTCGGCCGCGGCCGGGGGCGGCGCCGGCGCGAGCACCAGGACGTGCTCACCACGGGGCTCCACCGAGTCGGCCCGCGCGACCGCCTCGGCGAGGGGGCCACGCCACACCTCCTCGTGCACCTTGGTGAGCTCGCGCGCCACGGCCACCGCCCGGTCCCCGCCGCACACGGCCGCGAGGTCGGCGAGGGTGGCGGCGACCCGACGCGGCGACTCGAACAGCACGGCCGTGCGCCGCTCGACCGCCAGCTCGCCGAGGCGCTCCGTGCGCTCCCGGCCCGAACGGGGCAGGAAGCCCTCGACCACGAACCGGTCGGTCGGGAACCCCGACAGCACGAGGGCGGCCAGCGTGGCGCTCGGACCCGGTACCACCTCGACCGGCACCCCGGCCTCGACGCAGACCCGCACCAGCCGCTCGCCCGGATCGGAGATGCCCGGCATGCCGGCGTCGGTGACGACGGCCACGCGGGCTCCGGCCCGGATGCGGGCGACGAGCTCCTCCGCCTGTCGGCGCTCGTTGTGGGCGTGCACCGCGATCAGGCGCCCGCCCGCCGGCACGCCGGCGTGGGTGCACAGCGCCCGGGTCCGCCGGGTGTCCTCGGCGGCGATGACGTCGGCGGTGCGCAGGGCCTCGACCGCGCGCGGGCTCAGGTCACCGAGGTTGCCGATCGGGGTGGCGACCAGCACGAGGGCGCCGACGGGGGTCATGGGTGCATCGTCGCAGACGCGGACCGTCGCGCCGGGGCGCAGGCCCCACGCCGCGGCCGCACCGGCGCCGACCTCCACGACCGACCGGGCCCGGAGCACCCGCCACGCGATCCGCCCCGGGACCACCCGCCGGACCCGGACGACCCGATCCGCGCCGTCGAGCCAGACGACGTCGATCGGGAAGCGCATCCCGACGGTGTGCACCGACCGGCAACGCGGGAGCACCAGCGCCCCGTCGCATCCGGCCCGACCGAGCAGGCCCCGCCGGCGCGCCGCGCGGCTGCGCGCGACCTCGGCCGGCGCGACCACGCGCCCGTCACACACCAGCACCGCCACGCCACCGCCGACCCGACGGGACCGTCGGCGTCACCGGCGCCGGTCGCCGTCAGACGTTGAAGCGGATCTCCATGACGTCGCCGTCGGCGACGACGTACTCCTTGCCCTCGACCCGGAGCTTGCCCGCCTCCTTGGCCTTGGACCAGGCCCCGAGGTCGAGGAGCTCCTGCCAGCCGATCACCTCGGCCCGGATGAATCCGCGCTGGAGGTCGGAGTGGATCACGCCCGCGCACTCGGGTGCCGCGGCGCCCGCCCGGAAGGTCCAGGCCCGCGACTCCTTGTCGCCGGTCGTCAGGAACGTGCACTTGCCGAGCAGGGTGAGCGCGGCCCGGGCCAGCCGGGGCACCACGCTCTCGGTCACGCCGAGGTCGGCGAGCAGCTCGGCCCGCTCGGCGCCCTGGGCCGCCACGACGTCGGGGTCACCCTCGATCTCGACGCACACCGACAGCGTGCCGTCGCCGAACGGCGCCGCCAGGGCCGCGGCGTCGTCGAGCTGGTCGAGCCCGACGTTGACCACGACGAGGGCGGGCTTGTTGGTGAGGAGGAAGACCGGCCCGAGGAGGGTGCGCTCGGCGGCCGTGAGGTCCGACCGGTAGACGGGCTCGCCCTCGGAGAGCACCGCCTCGGCCCGCTCGAGCGCCGCCACCTCGTCGGCGAGGGTCTTGTCGCCCCGCAGGGCCTTGCGCTGCTTCTCGAGGCGCTGCTCGACCGACCCCAGGTCGGCCAGCACCAGCTCGTCCTCGAGGGCCCGCAGGTCACGGGCCGGGTCGTTGCCGTCGGCGGCCCGCACGACGAGCATCAGGGCGTCGCAGTCGCGCAGCGAGCCGAGCAGGCGCGACCCGAGGCCCTTGCCCGCCTCGGTCGACAGGCCGGGCAGGAAGGCGATCTGGAACGTGGCGTAGACGACCTTCTTCGACAGCGACATCGCCGCCAGGGCGTCGAGCCGGGCGTCGGGGAGGTCGACCATCCCGAGCACCCGGTCGGAGGCCAGGTCGACGTCCTGGCCGGTCAGGGCGCGGAAGAGGGCGGCGTGCCCCGAGTCCGACAGCCCGACCAGTCCGAGATGCTCCACGGCGGGGGAGGCTACCCACGTGCCAGACTCCGGGCGACATCATCGACCCCGCGAACCCCGGAGGCGACCATGGCCCGACCCACCCTCGAGGAGCTCCAGGACCGCTTCGAGATCGACGAGCTCCTGACCCGCTACGCGTATGCGATCGACGACCGGGAGTTCGACCTCCTCGACACCGTCTTCACCCCCGACGCCAAGATCGACTACACGAGCGCCGGCGGCATCGCCGGGGCCTACCCCGAGATCAAGGCCTGGCTGTCGGAGATCCTGCCGATGTTCTCCGGGTACCAGCACGTCGTCGGCAACCGCCGGGTCACCATCGACGGCGACACCGGCACCTCGGTGTCGGCGTTCTTCAACCCGATGGCGATGAACGGCGCGATCTCGTTCTTCTGCGGGGGCGAGTACCACGACCGACTGGTGCGCACCGCCGACGGGTGGCGCATCGCCGAGCGGGTCGAGCGGACCATCTGGAACTGGGGCGTCCCGACCTGACCGATCCGGTCCGCCCGTGGCGGCGCCGACGTCAACAGGCGCCGGTGACCGCCGCGTCGGCGCGGAGCCGTCCGGCGCCGAAGGACGAGTCGACACCGGGGGTCCCGAGGTCGAGGGCGGTCGACGTCAGCCGCGCCTCGACCTGGGCGGGGGTCAGCCCGGGGCAGACCGAGCGCACCAGGGCGGCGGCGGCCGACACGAACGGCGTGGCCATCGAGGTTCCGCTCTTGAGGCCCCACGTGCTGGTGGGGACCGTCGACCAGATGCCGGTGCCCGGGGCCGCGATGGAGACGTACCCGGCCACGGTCGAGAAGCTCGAGCGGGCATCGGCGGCGTCGGTCGCGGCCACCGCCAGCTCGCCGGCGATGGCGGCGTACCCGCCCGGGTAGAGGCTCTGGTTCGAGCACCCGCAGTTGCCCGCCGCGGCCGCCACGACGACGCCGTGGTCGACGGCGTACTGCACCGCGTCGCGCAGGGCCGTGCTGGATCCGCCGCCCAGGCTCAGGTTGATCACCGAGACGGCACCGGTGTCGACGGCCCAGTAGATGCCCGACACGACGTCGGACATCGAGCCGCTCCCCCGGCAGTCGAGGACCCGCACCGGGACGATCGTCACCGCCGGCGCGCCGCCCACGCCACCGCCACCGTCGATGCGGGCGGCGACGATCCCGGCCACGTGGGTGCCGTGGCCGTGGCCGTCGGTGCGACCGTCACCGGTGCCCACGAAGTCGGCTCCGGCCACCACCGCACCCGCGAGGTCGGGGTGGGACGCCTGGACGCCGGTGTCGATGATCCCGACGCGCACACCCGAACCCTTGCCGGTCGCCACGGCCCAGGCGGCGGGGAACCCGGCGGCCCCGATGCCCCACTGGCCCGAGGGTCCGTAGTTGGGCAGTCCCACGTAGACGGGGTCGGTGATCACGTCGGCCGACACGACCTGGTCGGCCTCGACCGACAGCACCCGGCGGCCGCCGGCCTCGAGGCGGTCGACGACGGCCTGGCGCTCGGCGACGGCACCGGACCGGGAGGCCTCGACCGTCCGGGTCCCGTCGGGACCCTCACCGACCGCGAACCAGCCACCGGGAGCCGAATCGGCGCACGCCGCCAGGGTCGTCGGCGGGGTGGGCGGCGGCGGGGGCGGGGGCGGATCGGGCTCCCCGCAGGCCGCGACGACCCCCGTCACGAACAGGACCGTGACCGCGAGGAGGAGGGTCCGGCGGGCTCCGGGGAGGCGTCGCACCCCTCCGACGGTACCCGGCTCGGCAATCCGGTCGCCCGTCACCTACCCTGTCGGCGTGTCCAAGAAGACGAAGAAGCGCAAGCTCAACTCCCGCCGCAAGAAGGCCAACCACGGCCGTCGGCCCAACGTCGGTCGTCGCTGATCCGACGCCCCGCCCGGACCGGTCGTCCGGGCGTGTGAGTGCCGCCGTTTCGGCTCGCTCCGGTGGGACAATCGGTCACCCTGTCGGCCGTCCGCGGGTGAACCGATGCTGTTCCCCACCGTCACCTTCGCGATCTTCTTCTTCCTCGTCCTGCCGACGAGCTGGCTCCTCATGCCCCGGCGCCACCGCTGGAAGCTGTTCATGCTGGCGGTCAGCTACTTCTTCTACGGCTGGTGGAACTGGCGGTTCTGCATCCTGCTCGGTGCCTCCACCCTGATCAACCAGGGCTTCGCGAGGGTCATGCACCGCACCGGCGAGGAGTCCCGCCGGAAGGCGCTCCTGGCGGTCGCGGTGACGTTCAACGTCGGGCTGCTCGCCTACTTCAAGTACGCCGACTTCTTCCTGTCGTCGTCGCGGGGCATCCTCGACGCAGTCGGCATCCACACCGGCGACACGCTGCTCAACGTCGCCCTGCCCGTCGGGATCTCGTTCTTCACGTTCCAGGCGCTCAGCTACGTCATCGACGTCTTCCGCCGCGACTTCGAGCCGACGAGCGTCCTCGACTTCGCGACGTACCTGTCGTTCTTCCCGCACGTCGTGGCCGGCCCGATCGTGCGGGCCAGCGAGTTCGTCCCCCAGATCGAGGAGCCGAAGAACCCGCGGCGCATCGACGCGAGCCGCGCGTTCTTCCTCATCTTCATCGG
>JAFMJM010000162.1 GCA_017853455.1 Acidimicrobiia bacterium
CGGTCAGTGCGAGTGGGCGTAGTACGGGTTGGCGCCCGAGGTGTGGTCGGTCACGTCGACCACCTCGGTGATGCCCTCCACGTGGTCGAGGATCATGACCTCGATGCCCTGCTTGAGGGTGGCCTTGGCCGAGGCGCAGCCCTGGCAGCCGCCACCGAGACGCAGGAAGGCGATCGAGCCGTCGACCGCCACCAGCTCGGCGGTGCCGCCGTGGGCGGCGATCTGCGGGTTGACCATCTCCTCGAGCACGCGCAGGACCTCCTGGGCGAGCGGCGAGGACAGGTCGCCCACCGGCAGGTCGAGCACCTTGGGCGCCGGGCGGTTCGGGTTGTCCATCACGAACCCGGCCGGACCGAAGTCGAGGGTCGCCCCGGTGAGGAGCACCACGCTGTCGGCGTCGACCACCGCCGGGAGGCCGTCGTGGTCCTGGACCAGGTCCACCTCGCCGGCGTCGTCGGCCGAGCGGAGCGTGATGTCGTAGGTGAAGGCACCGTTGGCCTCACCCGAGATCGCGACCCAGATGGCGTCGTTCTCCTGGCCCTCGGAGCCGGCCCGGATCTCGAGGATCTTGTCGCGGGCGGCGTCGGTGATGGTCAGGACGGGCTCGACGATGTCGTTCACGGTCTCTCCTGCGCTCTTCGGCGGTCGGTGCGGTCTGTGGTCGGTGCGGTTCGCCCGGACGTGTGCCCGGGTCAACGTCGGCGTCGGGCCGGGTATGCCCGGGTCACCGGCTCCGGAGCACGTTGAGGGCCGAGCCCGCCCGGAACCAGGCGATGTGCTCGTCGCTCATCGTGTGGGTGGTCGAGATCTCCTCGGTGGTGCCGTCGGCGTGGTGGATCACCACGGTGACCGGCTTCCCGGGGGCCAGGTCGGCCAGGCCCACGATGTCGAGGGTGTCGTCGACCCGGATCCGCTCGTAGTCGGCCGGGTCGGCGAAGGTCAGCGCCAGGACGCCCTGCTTCTTCAGGTTGGCCTCGTGGATCCGGGCGAACGACCGGACGATGATCGCCTTGCCGTTCATGTACCGCGGCTCCATCGCGGCGTGCTCCCGCGACGACCCCTCGCCGTAGTTCTCGTCGCCGACCGCCACCCACGCGATCCCGGCGTCCTTGTAGGCCTTGGCGAGGTCGGGCAGCGCCTTCACCGATCCGTCGCGGGCGTCGACGCCCGTCCCCGGGGTGTCGAGGGCGAACGAGTTGTTGGCCCCGATGAACAGGTTCCCCGAGATGTTGGTCAGGTGGCCGCGGTAGGTGAGCCACTTGCCCGCCGGAGAGATGTGGTCGGTGGTGCACTTGCCGGTGGCCTTCATCAGGACCTGCAGACCGGTGTAGTCCGCACCGTCCCAGGCGGCGAACGGCTCGAGCAGCTCGAGGCGCTGGGAATCCGGCTTCACCAGGACCTCGACGGTGGACCCGTCGGCGGCCGGCGGCACGAAGCCCGACTCGCCCGGGGTGAACCCGCTCGCCGGCAGGTCGTCGGCGGTCGGCGGCTCGAGGCGGACCTCGGTGCCGTCGTCGGCGACGATCGGGTCGTGGACGAAGTCGACGTCGAGTCGACCCGACAGGGCGTACGCCACCACCGACTCCGGCGACGCGATGAAGCTCAGGGTCGCGGCGTTGCCGTCGTTGCGGGCCGGGAAGTTCCGGTTGAACGACGACACGATCGAGTTGGGGGTGCCCGACGCCATGTCGTCACGCTGCCACTGCCCGATGCACGGCCCGCACGCGTTGGCCAGCACCGTCGCCCCGATCGCCTCGAGGTCCTCGAGGTAGCCGTCGCGCTCGATCGTCGCCCGCACCTGCTCGGAGCCCGGCGAGATGAGCAGCGGCGTGCGCACCGACAGGCCGCGGGCCTTGGCCTGACGCGCCAGGTTGGCGGCCCGGCCGATGTCCTCGTACGACGAGTTGGTGCACGAGCCCACGAGCGCGCTCGACACCTCGAGGGGGTAGCCCTCGGCGGCCGCCACGCGGGCCAGCTCGGGCACCGACCGGTCGAGGTCGGGCGTGTGCGGACCCACCACGTGCGGCTCGAGCGTGTCGAGGTCGATCTCGATCACCCGGTCGTAGTAGCGCTCGGGGTCGGCGTCGACCTCGGGGTCGGAGCGCAGGTGCTCCGCGTACCGGTCGGCGAGGTCGGCGAGCTCGGCCCGGCCGGTGGAGCGCAGGTAGCGGGCGTGGTGCTCGTCGTAGGCGAACAGCGAGCAGGTGGCCCCGATCTCGGCACCCATGTTGCAGATCGTCGCCTTGCCGGTCGCCGAGATCGACTCGGCACCCGGACCGAAGTACTCGACGATCGCGCCGGTGCCGCCCTTGACGGTCAGGATGCCCGCGACCTTGAGGATGATGTCCTTGGCCGACGTCCAACCCGAGAGCGTGCCGGTGAGGCGCACCCCGATCAGCTTGGGCACCTTGGTGTTGTAGGGCCAGCCCGCCATGACGTCGACGGCGTCGGCGCCACCCACCCCGATGGCGATCATGCCGAGGCCGCCGGCGTTGGGGGTGTGGCTGTCGGTGCCGATCATCATCCCGCCGGGGAACGCGTACTGCTCGAGCACCACCTGGTGGATGATCCCCGACCCCGGCTTCCAGAAGCCGATGCCGTACTTCGCCGACACCGTGCGCAGGAAGTCGTAGACCTCGGCGTTGACGTCGTTGGCGACCTCGAGGTCGGTCGTCGCGCCGACCCGGGCCTGGATCAGGTGGTCGCAGTGCACCGTGGAGGGCACCGCGACCTGGGGCAGACCGGCCGTCATGAACTGCAGCAGCGCCATCTGGGCCGTGGCGTCCTGCATCGCCACCCGGTCGGGCCGGTAGTCGGCGTAGTCGACCCCGCGGGCCGTGCCCACCGTCTCGGCGTCGTCGGCGTGGGCGAACAGCACCTTCTCGGCGAAGGTCACCGGACGGCCCAGTCGGCGCCGGGCGACCTCGGTGGTCGCGGCGAACCGGCCGTAGACCTGCTCGACGAGGGATGCGGGGGTGGTGGGGCCGACGTTGGCCATGGCGTGCTCCGGGGTTCGGACGGTCGGAATCGGGTGCGGTCGGGGCCGCGCACCCGCCAGGGTACGCGACGGCGCCGGGATCAGGCCCGGTCGCGCTCCTCCACCACGACGCTGCGCATGACGTCGCCGACCTCGGTGGCCAGGGCCACGTCCATGCCGTCGACCACGTAGCCGAACAGGTTGTACGACTTGGCCAGGCTGCGGCGGCAGTCCTCGATCGTGATGAAGAACTGGGTGCCGTTGGTGTCGGGGCCGGCGTTGGCCATGGCCACGGCGCCCAGCGTGTACTCGCCGATCACCGGCTCGTCGTCGAACTTGTAGCCGTCGTCGCCGGTGCCGGTGCCCTTGGGGCAGCCGCCCTGGATGACGAAGCCCGGCACGACCCGGTGGAAGGTCAGCCCGTCGTAGAACCCGGCGCGGGCCTGGCCCACGAAGTTGTTCACGGTCTGGGGAGCGAGCTGCGGGTCGAGGTCGGCCACGATCGCACCGCGGTCGGTGGTGATCGTCGCGCGGTAGATCTTGGAGTCGTCGATCTGGTACTCGGGCTTGGCCACGGGGGGTCCCTTCTCGTTCCCGGCGGGGCCGGGGCTACTTCCCGCCCTTCCTGGACGGGACGGTGGTGGTGACCGTCGGGACGGGGGTCCCGTCGATCGCGTTCGTCACCTGGGCCAGGAGCTCACGCGCCTGGTCGGCGAACTGCCCCTGCGGGGCCACGATGAGGTAGCGCTGGAGGTCGTTCTGCGCCGCCGGGAAGTCACCGTATTCGTTCGCGAGCACGATCGCCCGGAAGAAGCGGGCGTCGGCGAACTGCCCGTCGGCCGCCACCGCGGCGTCGAGCAGCTCCCGGGAGCGGGCCACCAGGCCCTCGACCGAGCCCGGCTGGGTCTTCACCGCGGCCCGGGCGGTCAGGTAGAAGAGGCGCCCGGCCTGGGCCAGGGCCTCCGGGTCGGCGGGCTGGCGGGCCAGCACGGCGTCGTACTGCTCGAGGGCGCCCGACACGTCACCCCGGGCCTCGAGGAACCGGGCGAGCAACTTGTGGCTGGCCAGGTCGTCCGGGTTGGTCGCCACGGCGTCACGCAGGCGGGCGATCCGCTGGTCGACCGACACCTGCCCCGAGCCACCGGAACCGCCCGACCCGCCTGAGCCACCCGAGCCGCCCGAGCCGCCGGTGCCGCCGCCCATCGACGGGACGTTGCCCGACGAGGTCTGCCCCGGCAGACGGGCCCCGAGCGCCGCGGCCAGTGCCACCGCGCACACCACGCCGAACGCCACGACCCCGACCAGGGTCAGCACCCGGCGCCGGGTCGAGGTCCGGGGGGCCACCGTCGGCGCGTCGGTCCCGGCCTCGAGGGCCCGCAGGACCGCCGCCGCCCGGGCCGTGTAGTCGTCGTGGAGCCGCTCGTAGGTGGCGTCGTCGATCGCGCCCCGGTCACGCTCCCGCTCGAGGTCGTCGAGGGAGGCGAGCAGGAAGTCCCGCTCTCGCTCGAGTCGGTCCCGCTCGTCTGGACCGGGTGCGGACCGGTCGTCGGAACTCGCCTCGGGGCTCGGGTCGGGCCGGCGGGACTGGTCGCTCACGGTTCGGCTCTCCGGGCGCGGGCCTGCTCGACGATGGCGGTGTCGGCATCGGTCGCCTGCAGCGTCGGCGTCCGCCGCCACCTCCGGAACGCCACGACGAGCCCGGCGCCCGCCACCACCACCAGCAGGACCGGCAGGCCCCACACCAGCAGACCGAGCCCGTCGGACGCGGGCTTCAGCAGGACGGAGTCACCGTACCGATCGGCGTAGGTCCGCCGGATGTCGGCGTCGGACTCGCCGTCCGCCACCCGCTGGCGCAGGTCGCGCCGGATCGCCCGGGCCGAGCCGGTCTGCGAGTCGAGCGCCGACAGGCTCTCGCAGTCGGGACAGCGGATCTCCGCCGCCAGGTCGCGGACCCGCTCGGCGTCGGTCCGGGAGCCGGCCGGTCGCAGCGCGTACGCCAGCGCAGCCACCGCCACCACGATCAGCACCACCCAGACGGCGGTCCGCAGGCGCCGGGCAGCCGGCCCGTCGGCGGCGACGTCCGCGTCGCCGGGCGCGGTCACGGCCCGCCCGCCGCGCGCAGCATCGTCTCGAGGTCGGCCTGGGTCGCCGGCCCGAACTGGTACGCCACGATCACGCCGTCGGGACTCACGGCGAACGTCTCGGGCTGGCCCCGGGTCCCGAACGCCAACGCGGCCTGGCCCCCCGGGTCGAGGGCCACCGTCCAGGCCGGGTCACGGCTCGCCACCCACTTCTCGACCGCCCGCCGGGTGTCGTCGCGGACCACGGCCAGCAACAGCACCGAGTCGTCGGCGGCGTGGGCCGCGCCGAACCGCGCCAGCGCCGGCGCCTCCTGGACGCACGGCACGCACCACGTGTTCCAGAAGTTGACGATCGTCGAGCGGCCCAGCAGGTCGTCGGAGGTGATCGTCGTGCCGTCGAGCGTCCGCACGGTGAACTCCGGCAGCGGCTTCCCGGCGAGCTGGCTGGTCTTGGCGTCGGCCCGCGGGTCGGACCCGATCTGGGTGGCGAGCACCACCACCACCGCCAGGACCACCACCCCGACCGCCGCGGCGATCCACCGGGTCCGGTGCCTCACGCCGTCACGACCTCCGGCTCGGGCTCCGGCTCTGGCTCCGGCTCGGGACCGGCGTCACCGCCCCGGACGACGTTGCGCCGGCGGGCCG
>JAFMJM010000163.1 GCA_017853455.1 Acidimicrobiia bacterium
AGGCCCAGGCCGGCGAGATCGGCGGTGACGTCAACCACGAGTTCATGGCCGTCGCCGCCATCGGCGAGGACGACTTCGTCTGGTGCACGTCGTGCGAATACGCCGCCAACGTCGAGGCCGCCCGCCGTCACTCGCGCCTCCACCAGGAGGTGCCGGTCATCGACGCGCCCGAGCGGGAGCACGTCCCCACCCCCGACGAGGGGAGCATCGCCGGGGTGGCCGCCCTGCTCGGCGTGGCGCCCGGGGACCTCCTCAAGTGCATCGCGTTCGACCTCGACGGCGAGCTCGCCCTGGCGTTGGTGCCCGGAGACCGAGAGGTCAACCCGTTCGCCCTGAGCCAGGCGGTCGCCCCCCGGACGGCGCGCCTCTACACCGACGAGGACTTCGCCGCCCGACCCGACCTCCCGAAGGGGTTCATCGGCCCCGACTTCGTGGGAGCGACCCACGTCGTGGCCGATCCCCTGGTGGGTGAGGAGCGCCCCTGGGTCACCGGGGCCAACCAGGCCGACCACCACTCCCGCCACGTGGTGCTCGGGCGCGACTTCCACGTCGACGCCTGGAACGACCTGGTCAGCGTGGTCAGTGGCGACCCGTGCCCCCGCTGCGGCGAGGCGCTCAGCGTCGACCGGGGCATCGAGGTCGGCCACGTCTTCCAGCTGGGCACGAAGTACGCCCGGGCGCTCGACGCCACCTTCACCGACGACGCCGGCACCGACCACCCGATGGTCATGGGGTGCTACGGCATCGGGGTCTCCCGGGTGGTGACCGCCGTGGTCGAGGAGCACCACGACGAGCGGGGCATCGTCTGGCCCGAGGCCCTGGCCCCCTACCGGGTCCACCTGGTGGCCCTGCCGGGCAAGGGCGACACCGCCGCCGAGGTGACCGCCGCCGCCGACGCCCTCTACGACGGGCTGCGGGCGGCCGGGGTCACGGTCCTCTACGACGACCGGGACGCCAGCCCCGGGGTGAAGTTCGCCGACGCCGACCTCCTCGGAATGCCCCGCCGGGTCACCGTGGGGGCCAAGGGGCTCGGGCGGGGGATCGTGGAGATCCGCGACCGGGCGACCGGCGTGGACACCGAGGTCGCCGTGGCGGAGGCCGTGGCGGCGCTCCGGGCCTGAACGGGCGTCGCGGGGCGGGCGCAGGCCCGTCCGGAGCGGTTCGCGGGGGTTCGCAGGCGGTTCAGGAGCCGTTCTGGGGCCCGCCGGGGCCCGGAACGGGTAGACTCCTCAGTCCGGTTCGACACCCCCGCCAGGGGCGTCGGCCCGCCGCACGGTCGTTGACGACACGCCCCGGGAGACCGGGCACTCGGAAACGTGGGCACCGGCCCACGTTTTTTTACGCCCGTGACCACCCTGACAACCCGAGCGACGAGAGGAGGCCGACGTGACCGACACCACCGACCGTCTCGTCGCCGTGCTCGCTCCGGTCCTGGGTGCGGTGGGCCTCGAGTGCTACGACGTCGAGCTCGCCGGGCCCAACAAGGCCCGCACGCTGCGGGTGCTCGTCGACCGGGAGGGTGGGGTCGACCTCGAGGCCATCACGGCCGCGACCCAGGCCCTGACCCCGGTCCTCGACGCCGACCCGGCGGTGGCCCGCGCCCTGCCCGGCTCGTACCTCCTCGAGGTGTCGAGCCCGGGGGTCGAGCGTCCGTTGCGCACCCCCGCCCACTTCGGGGCGGCGGTGGGGGTCCCGGTGTCGCTCAAGTACCGCAACGCCGAGGGCGCGGTGGTCCGTGAGCGGGTGGTGGTCGTGGGCGCCGACGACGACGCGGTCGACGTCGACGTCGACGGTGAGGTCCGGCGGGTCGCCTTCGACGACGTCGTCTCGGCCCGCACGGTGTTCGAGTGGGGTCCGGCCCCCAAGCCGGGCAAGGCACGGGGTGCGGCGACGCCGCGCCCGGATCAGCGGAAGCCGGCGACGGCGTCGGCGGTGAGCGAGGAAGCGCGATGAACTCGGAGATGATGGAGGCGCTCGAGAACCTCGAGCGCGAGAAGGGGATCTCCCGCTGGGACATGCTCGAGGCGTTGGCCAACGCGCTGGTCACCGCGTACAAGCGCATGCCCGACTCGGCGGAGGAGGCCCTGGTCGAGATCGACGAGGAGACCGGCGAGATCCGGGTCATCGCCCAGGAGCTCGACGAGGACGGCACGGTCGTGCGCGAGTGGGACGACACGCCGTCGGACTTCGGGCGGATCGCAGCGCAGACGGCCAAGCAGGTCCTGATGCAGCGCATCCGCGACGCCGAGCGCGAGATGAAGTACGAGGAGTACGCCGGACGCGAGGGCGACATCGTCACCGGCATCATCCAGCAGACCGACCAGCGCTACACCCTCCTCGACCTCGGTCGGGTGGAGGCGCTGCTGCCCCAGGCGGAGCAGGCCCAGAACGAGCGCTACGAGCACGGCTCGCGCCTCAAGGCCTACATCGTCGAGGTCCGCAAGACGGCCAAGGGCCCCCAGATCGTGGTGTCGCGGACCCACCCGGGTCTCGTCAAGCGGCTCTTCGAGCTCGAGGTGCCCGAGATCGTCGACGGCGTGGTCGAGATCAAGGCCATCGCCCGCGAGCCCGGGCACCGCACGAAGATCGCCGTGGCGTCCAACGACCCCCACGTCGACCCGGTCGGTGCCTGCGTCGGCGCCCGCGGGTCGCGGGTGCGCATGGTCGTCAACGAGCTGCGCGGCGAGAAGGTCGACATCGTCCCCTACAGCGACGACCCGGCCGAGTTCGTGATGAAGGCACTCGCCCCGGCCAAGGTCCGCGAGGTGCGCATCAGCGACGCCACCGGTACCGCCGAGGTGATCGTCCCCGACTTCCAGCTCTCGTTGGCGATCGGCCGTGAGGGTCAGAACGCCCGGTTGGCGGCCCGGCTCACCGGCTGGCGGGTCGACATCCGCAGCGAGACGCAGCAGAACGAGGAGCCCGAGGAGGAGTTCGCCGAGGGCGAATGGGTCGAGAGCGCCACGGGTGAGCTCGTCTGGCAGCCCGCCGAGGGTGGCGAGACCATCTCCGCCGCCGAGGCCGGCTACGAGGTCGCGGGTGCGCCCGACGCCGCCGCTGCCGCCGCGCCGGCGGACGTCCCGGTCGAGGCCGGTGACGCCCCCGAGGCCACGACTCCCGAGGCCGCGACCCCCGAGGCCGACGGAACCGATGGTGCGGACGACGCTGCGGCGCCGGCCGACGGAGCCGGAGGTTCCGACGGGTAGCGGGCGGGCCGGTCCGGTCCGGACCTGCGTCGGCTGTCGCCGACGGGCCCACCCTGACGGGCTGGTGCGCCTCACCCGGCGCCCCGACGGCTCGCTGGCGGTGGGGAAGGGTCCGGGACGGGGCGCCTGGCTGTGCGGGCCACCGGAGACGGTGACCTGCCTCGAGACGGCGATCGGTCGCCGGGGCCTGGAACGGGCCCTCCGGGGGCCGGTCACCGAAGACACGATCGAACGACTGCGGACCACACTGCGAGAATGAGCGACCGGTCGTACGGGGACACCCCCGGCGGCCGGCACGCAGGAGCAAATCACCTTGCCGAAGAAGATCAGGATCTACGAACTGGCCCGTGAGCTGGGGCTCAGCAACGAGGAATGCCTCGAGCTGTGCGTCGAGCTCAAGATCGGCGCCAAGAGCCACTCCTCGAGCATCGAGGACCCGATGGCGGACCGCGTCCGTCGTCTGGCCGACTCGAAGGGGATCCGGCGGGAGCCGATCGTCGACGAGCCACCGGCCCCCAAGAAGGCGCCGGCCAAGAAGGCCGCGCCGACCGCCGAGCCGGCGGCCGCCGAGGCGACCACCACCGAGGCTCCGGCCGAGAGCGGGACCGACGAGCCCGCCGAGCCCGTCGTCCGCAAGTCCACCGGACGCGTCGTTCGCTCGACCGGCGGCATCCCCGAGCCCGAGGCTCCGCGGGTGGTCCGCCCGGCCGAGTCGCCCCGCCCGGCCCCCGCTGCCCCGGCGCCCCCGGCCGCCCCGATGGCTCCGGCCGCCGTGGCACCGACGGCGCCGCCCGCTCCGACTCCCGAAGCACCCGCGGCCGAAGGGCCGGAGGCGCCCGCCGCACCGTTGCGCAGTGCCACCGGCAAGCCGATCCCGCCGCCGCCCGCGCCGCTGCGCAGCGCGACGGGCAAGCCGATCCCGCCCCCGCCGGGTGGTCGACGCCCGGGTGGGCCGCGCGTGTTCACCCCCGACGCGGGCGGCGCCCGCGGCGGCCCCGGCGGCGGGGGATTCCCCGCCCGCCGGTCCGGTCCGCCTCCCGGGCGCGGGCCAGGCGGCGGTCCCGGTGGTGGCCCCGGTGGTGGCCCCGGTGGTGGCCCCGGTGGTGGCCCCGGTGGCGGGCGCGGCGGACCCGGTGGTGGCCCCGGTGGTCGCGGACGGCCGGGCCCGCAGGGCCAGCGGCCGCGGCGCAAGAAGCGCCGGAACCGTAACTTCGAGGATCTCGGTCCGGCGTCGCCGACCGATTTCACGCCGCACGACGCACCGATCCCCGAAGGGGAGATCGTGATCCCGCGCGGGATCACGCTCCAGGAGTACGCCCCGAAGCTCAACCGCACCACGGCCGACCTCGTCCGGATCCTGTTCGACGCCGGCGAGATGGTCACCGGCACGCAGTCCCTCGCCGACGAGATGATCGAACTCATCGCCGAGACCCTCGGTGCCGAGGTGCTGCTGGTCGAGCCCGGTCAGGAGGCCGAGCTCGAGCTGCAGGCGATGTTCGGCGAGGAGGACGAGGACGAGGCGCTGCTGCTGCCCCGCCCGCCGGTGGTCACCGTCATGGGTCACGTCGACCACGGCAAGACGACGCTCCTCGACCGCATCCGGTCGGCCAACGTCGTCGCCGGCGAGGCGGGTGGCATCACCCAGCACATCGGCGCGTACCAGGTCGACAAGGCCGATCGCCTCATCACCTTCATCGACACGCCCGGTCACGAGGCCTTCACGGCCATGCGCGCCCGGGGTGCCCAGGCGACCGACGTCGCCGTGCTGGTCGTGGCGGCCGACGACGGGGTCATGCCCCAGACGGTCGAGGCCATCAACCACGCCCGCGCGGCCGAGGTGCCGATCGTGGTCGCGATCACCAAGTGCGACCGTGAGGACGCCAACCCCGACCGCGTGCGTCAGCAGCTCGTCGAGCAGGAGCTCGTCCCCGAGGAGTGGGGCGGTGAGACCATCGTCAACGAGGTGGCCGCCACCACCGGCGCGGGCGTCGACACGCTGCTCGACTCGATCCTGCTGGTCGCCGACGTCGAGGAGCTCGGGGCCAACCCCGACGCCCCGGCCCGGGCCTTCGTGCTCGAGTCGAACCTCGACCCCGGACGCGGACCCGTCGTGACGGCGCTGGTCGAGCGCGGCACGCTGCGGGTCGGCGAGACCATCGTCGCCGGTGGCGGCTGGGGCCGGGTCCGGGCGATGTTCGACGACCACGGTCGGCCGGTCGCCGAGGCCGGCCCGTCGATGCCGGTCGAGGTCCTCGGGCTCGACGACGTCCCCCTGGCGGGTGACGAGCTGCGCGTGGCGCCCACCGAGAAGGTGGCCCGGGCGGTCGCGGAGGCACGGGCGCGGCGGCGGCGGGCGGCGAACCTGTCGCACCCGATGGCGCTGGCCGGTGGTGCCCGACTCGAGGACATCTTCGCGATGGTCCAGCGGGGCGAGGTGGCGACCCTCAACCTGGTGCTCAAGGCCGACGTCCAGGGCTCGCTCGAGGCGCTGA
>JAFMJM010000164.1 GCA_017853455.1 Acidimicrobiia bacterium
CCGACGGCGTCATGATCTTCGTGGCTCCCGGTGAGACCCACGTCGTGCCGGTCGACTTCCCGGTGCGCGAGCAGGTGGTGATCGACCGGTCGTTCGCCACCCGGGAGCTCGTCCGGGGGATCAGCCGATCCGTTCCGTACCGCGTGCTGGTGCTGGGAGAGTCCGGGACCCGCCTGCTCGTCGGTGACGGGGGGCGGTTGGTCGAACCCGATGGAACCGGCTTCCCGCTCGCCTGCGCCGGAGCCGACGACGAGCCGCTGGAGTCCGGCGGGTTCGCCACGCACACCGATCGCCCACCCGGGGTCCGACTCGCCCACTGGCGCGAGGTCGGTCGCCGCCTGGCCGCCGTCGACGCGTCCGACCCGCGACCGCTGGTGGTCGTCGGCCCGGCCCGCGACATCGCCGAGTTCGACCGGACCGCGGCCCACCGCGCGGCCATCGTCGGGGAGGTCGTGGGCGACCACCACGCCGACCCCGTGCAACGGATCGAGGAGCTGGCCCGCCCCGCGCTCGCCGACCACCTCGACCGGTGGCGGTCGGTGCTCGTCGCCGAGCTGGGCGAGTCGGTCGGCACCGGGCGGGCGGTGTCGGGCGTCGACGCCACGTGGGTCGCCGCGGTCGAGGGCCGGATCGACACGCTGGTCGTCGACCGCGACGCCGCGTGCCCCTCCCGCATGGTCGGGGGCCGACCCGAGCCCGCACCCGATCCGGTCGCACCCGACGTCGTCGACGCCGTCGACGAGCTCATCGGGGTGGTCGGGGACCGCGGTGGCAGCACCGTCGTGGTCGATCCGGGTGGGCTCGGCTCCCTCGGCCCGGTCGCGGCCCGCCTGCGGTACTGATCCGTCGATCCGAAGGATTCCCCATGGCCCGACTCGGCGTCGCGATCGTCCGTGAGTACCAGCGGGGGGTGGTGTTCCGCTTCGGACGGATCC
The DNA here is from genome assembly GCA_017853455.1 of Acidimicrobiia bacterium. Lineage (GTDB taxonomy): Bacteria > Actinomycetota > Acidimicrobiia > IMCC26256 > PALSA-555 > CAIUKV01. The sequence continues at coordinate 936 of JAFMJM010000164.1, forward strand.
GGTCGGTCCGCGACCCCGGCATCCGGGCGATGATCCCGCTCGCCGACCGGATGCAGAAGGTGAGCATGCGGACGGTGACCCGCCCGATCCAGTCGCAGCAGATCATCACCCGCGACAACGTGTCGATCGGCGTGGCCGCCGTCGCCTACTACCGGCGGGTCGACCCGGTGAAGTCGATCGTGGAGATCGAGAACGTCGAGGCGGCGATCGACCAGATCGCCCAGACCACCGTGCGCAACGTGGTCGGGCGTTCGAGTCTCGACCAGGTGCTGAGCGAGACCGAGCGACTCAACGGCGCCATCAAGGACATCCTCGACACCACCAGTGAGCGGTGGGGCGTGCTGGTGCAGATCGTGGAGCTCAAGGACATCGAGCTCCCCGAGTCGATGAAGCGCGCCATGGCCCGCGAGGCCGAGGCCGAGCGCGAGAAGCGCGCCAAGATCATCGCCGCCGAGGGTGAGGCGCTCAGCGCCGGCAAGCTCGCCGAGGCCGCCGACGTGATCGCGGCGCATCCGGTGGCCCTGCAGCTCCGCAACCTGCAGGTGCTCGGCGAGATCGCGGTGGAGCGGAACTCGACCATCGTCTTCCCGGCGCAGTTCCTCGACCGGGTCCGGGCCCTCGACGACTTCGTGCGCCTCGAGCGGGCCGTCCCCGCGACCGACGGCCGCTGACGGCCCCCGGGCTACTCCGGTCGGTCGGCCTGCTGCGCCTCGACCGCGGCGCGCACCTCGTCCATGTCGAGCTCGCGGACCTGGCGGATGAGGTCGTCGAGGGCCGCGCCCGGGAGCGCCCCGGGCTGGGAGAAGACGAGGATCCCGTCGCGGAACACCATCAACGTCGGGATCGACATGATCCGGGCCGCGGCGGCCAGGCCCTGCTCGGCCTCGGTGTCGACCTTGCCGAACACGATGTCGGGGTGGGCGTCGGCGGCCGCCTCGAAGGTCGGGGCGAAGGCCCGGCACGGACCGCACCACTCGGCCCACCAGTCGACCAGGACGATGCCGTCGGCGGTGACGGTCGACTCGAAGGTGTCGGCGGTGAGGGTGACGGCGGCCACGGGTGCCTCCTCGGGCGGGTCCGGGCGGGTCCGGACGGGCGGCGTCAGCGTACCCACGGGGTGTCCACGACGCGGCGGGGCCCCGGACCGCTACGGTCCGGTCGACGACCCCCGCACCGAGGAGGCGACGGTGGCCCCGATCCCCGCCGCAGCTCGGCACCTCGCCGACCAGATCCCCGCCGCCACCGAGCAGCTCCGCGTCGACGGCGCCTGCCTGCTCCGGGGCGTGGTCGCGCCGGCCGACCTCGAGCGCGTCCGGGCCGCCGTCGACGCCCTCGGCACCACCGACCTCGCCGACCTCTCCGGACTCGCGGGCGACACCTCCGTCGGCCGCTTCCGCGGCGGCGTCGACCACTGGCGGGTCCACCCGGAGTTCCTGGCCTTCGCCACCACCGGTGCGGTCCCCGCCGTCACCGCAGCGGTGCTCGACAGTCGGCGCCTCTGGCTGTACGAGGACAGCGTGCTCGTGAAGGATCCCGGAACCCCGGTGGCCACACGCTGGCACACCGACGACGGGTACTTCCACGTGGAGGGAGCGCGCACGGCGACCGTGTGGCTGGCGCTCGACCCGGCACCGCGCGCGTCGGGCTCGTTGCGGTTCGCACGGGGCTCGCACCGGGCCGACACCCGGTACCGACCCACGCTGTTCGTCACCGACGACCCGATCCCGGGCACCGAGGGCGCACTGCCGCCCGCCCTCGACCACGACGACCCCGACGCCTTCGGGTGGGACCTCGCCCCCGGCGACCTGACCATCCACCACGCGCGCACCCTCCACGCCGCCGGCGGCAACCTCGGGTCGACGCCGCGCCGGGCGTTGTCGATCCGCTACTGCGGCGACGACACCGTCGTGGCGGTCAAGCCCGGCGCCCCGGGCAAGCCGGGGTTCGACACCGTCCCCCCGGGGACGTCCGTCGCCGATGCCGCCGATCACCTCGGCCTGCCCGAAGCCGTGCTGTCGTAGACATCACTCGTCCGAACCGTCCAGAACACCCGCACCACGTCAGGAGCCGTCATGCACCGTTCGTGTGAAGGAAGGGTCGCGCTGGTGACCGGTGCCAGCCGCGGGATCGGCAAGGCCATCGCCCTGCGCCTCGCCGCCGAGGGCGCGGCCGTGGCGATCTGCGCCCGCCCGCAGGCCGGGATGCCCGACCTCGGCACGCTGGGTGGCGCGCGCGACGAGCTCGCCGCGCTCGGCGGGCGCGTGCTCGCGGTGCCGTTCGACCTCGCCGACCCGACCCTCGACCGGGCGACGTTGATCGACGCCGTCGAAGCGGAGCTCGGACCCGTCGACATCCTGGTCAACAACGCCGCCGCCGGTGGCTACATGGACTTCCTCGACTGGACCGACCGCAAGATCGCGAAGGTCCTCGAGGTGAACTTCTGGGCTCCGTGGCACCTCGTGCGGCGCACGCTGCCGGGGATGCTCGAACGGGGGTCGGGGTGGATCTGCAACGTGTCGTCGCAGACGGCGGAGCACCCGCCCGGTCCGCCGTTCCCCGCGACCACGCCCTCGACCCAGGGCACGATCTACGGCGGGACCAAGGCCTTCCTCGACCGGTGGACGGTGAGCCTCGCCGCCGAGGTGTACGGGCGGGGCGTCGCCGTCAACACCGTGGCGCCCGAAGCGGCGGCCGCCACCGAGGTGCTGGTCGAGTACTCCGACCTCCCCGACCACCTCTACGAGCCGCTCGACACCATGGCCGAGGCGGCCCTGGCCCTCTGCACGGCCGATCCGCTGGTGCTGACCGGACAGGTGACGACCAGCCTGGCCCTGCTCGCGGCGCTCGACCGGCCCGTCCACGACCTGCGGGGCGAGGCCCTGGTCGAGGGCTGGCAGCCGGCCGACCTGGCGCCCCGGATCGAGCGGATGCGCAGCCACTCGAGCGGCCGGACGGCCACGGGGCCGAGCAACGTGGCCGACGTGCTGGCCGGACGGAACCGCCGGAAGGCCTGACCGGGCCCGGTCCGGGGCCCCGGAGCCCCTCGGCGGCGGCATGGTTGCGGCTGATCTGACGGGGCGTTAGATTTGGGGCACCCATCCCCGCCCGAACGGAGCGACCCATGGCCCTGCCGCTGATCGTCAGCGTCGACGACCACATCATCGAGCCCGCCGACCTCTGGACCTCGCGCTTCCCGAAGAAGCTGCTCGACCAGGCGCCGCGCATCGAGCGCCGCAACGTCGTCAGCACCAAGATGGTCGGCGCGGGGATCTACGAGTTGGTCGAGGGCCCCGAGGGACGCCCGGCCGACTGCTGGATCTACGACGACAAGGTCACCTACGTGCACAAGTCGCACGTCTCCATCCCCAAGTGGGCGGTCCCGGGCGGTGACATCCGCCGGTTCGACAAGCTCAAGATGGACCTGACCTGCATCACCTACGACGACATGTGGGACGGCTGCATCGACCAGCAGGCCCGCATCCGCGACCTCGAGGCCGCCGGCGTCGAGGCGTCGCTCGGCTTCCCGACCGCGGTGCGCTTCTGCGGGCAGATGTTCCACGAGGCCGCCGACAAGGAGGTCGCCCTCCTCGGGGTGCAGGCGTACAACGACTGGATGATCGACGAGTGGTGCGCCGGCACCGACGGTCGCCTCATCCCGCTGTGCATCGTCCCGCTCTGGGACGCCGAGCTCGCCGCCGCCGAGATCCGGCGCAACGCCGCCCGCGGCGCCCGGGCCGTGTCGTTCAGCGAGATGCCCATCCACCTCGGACTCCCGAGCATCCACTCCGGCTGGTGGGACCCGTTCTTCGAGGCCTGCGACGAGACCCGTACCACCGTGTGCATGCACATCGGGTCGTCGTCGAAGATGCTCGCCACCTCGGCCGACGCGCCGATCGCCGTGCAGGCCACCCTCACGTTCAACAACGCCATGGCGTCGCTCGCCGACTACCTGTTCTCCGGGCTGTTCGTGAAGTACCCCAACCTCCGGGTGGCGTACTCCGAGGGTCAGATCGGCTGGCTGCCGTACGTGCTCGAGCGGGCCGACGACGTGTGGGAGAACCACGAGGGCTGGATGCACACCCGGTCGATCGTGCCCGAGCCGCCGTCGACCTACTACCACGACCACGTGTTCGGCTGCTTCTTCCGTGACAACCACGGGGTGGCGTCGCTGCACGAGATCGGCATCAACAACGTCACCTACGAGACCGACTACCCGCACACCGACACGACGTGGCCCCACACCCAGGAGTACGTCGAGAAGGTGCTCGCCAACGTGCCCGACGAGATCGTGCACAAGGTGCTGCGCGGCAACGCCCTCAACATGCTGAGCCTCGACGAGAACCTGAAGCTCGTCAACTGAGCGATCCGTGACGCGACAACGGGGGCCACGGCGATGCCGTGGCCCCCGGTCGCGTCGGCGCCCGTCCGGAGCGGGGGGTTCTCCGGATCAGCTGCCGCGGCTGGTGGTGACGACCTTGGCGGTCGGCGAGGCGTTGGTCGCCGCCGTCGCCCGGCCGACCGTGGCGGAGGACGAGGCGCTCACGGCGGTGGACGACCCGGTCGACGTCGTCGACGCGGTCGCCCCCTCGGCGGAGGCGGTCGAGGCGAGGTGGACCGACGCAGCCCCGACCCCGAAGACGCCGGTGGCGACCAGGCTGCCCACCGCGATCGCCCGGCGCGCCCGGCGCGCCTGGCGGAGCTGACGCTCCTTGACCGCCCGGGCCCGGGCCCGGCGCTCGTCGGCCGTGG
>JAFMJM010000165.1 GCA_017853455.1 Acidimicrobiia bacterium
TACTCGGGTCCGAAGCCGTGCTGGCCGAGATCGACCTTGGGTCGGAACGACGGGGTGCCGTCGGCCCGCAGCAGCACGTCGGAGGCGTGCCAGGCGCCACCGTCCATCAACGACGTCCAGAGTTCCTGGCCCTCACCGGTGCGGTCGCGGTGGAACAGCGCGAGCAGCACGCCGACGACCGACAGCATCGCGTTGGCGGCGTCGCACATCCCGAACCGGTAGTAGAGCGGCAGGTGCCCGTGCGGGACCCCGCCGAGCTCGTGCTCGAGGCCGGCCGACGCCTGGTACAGCGGGTCGAGACCGCCGAACGACGACAGCGGGCCCTCGAGCCCGTAGGCGTAGGTGTTGCAGTAGATGAGGTCGGGGTTGACCTTCCGCAGCGACTCGTAGTCGAGGCCGAGGCGGGCGGCGGTGCCCTTGGTCATGTTGTGGTGCACGACGTCGGCGCCGGCGACCAGCTCGAGCGCGAGCTCGAGGCCCTTCGGGTCCTTGAGGTCGAGGGCGACGTCGCGCTTGCCGCGTTGGCAGCCGAAGAACGGTGTGCCGGCGAGGCGCATGCCGTCACCCCGGGTCGGCTCGACCTTGACGACGTCCATGCCGAGGTCGGAGAGGATCATCGGCCCGAACGGCCCGGCGAGGTACTGCCCGAAGTCGAGGAGCGTCAGACCGGCGAGCGGCCCGCGCGCCTCGCCCGGCTCGGCCAGGGCCCGGACCGACACCGAGACGTCGGCCCGCGACCGCACCGGCCGGAGGGTGGCCGACTCGGGGGAGCCGGCCGCGGTGAAGCCGGCGATGGCCGCGGCGTCGAACCCGACCTCGCCCCAGATCTCGTCGTTGTGCTCGCCGACGCGCGGCTGGCCGGAGCGCACCGCACCCGGGGTGCCGAGCAGGTGGATGGGCACCCCGAGCTGGGTGGTGTCGCCCAGGTCGGGATCGGCCACGGTGACGACCATGTCGTTGGCCTGCAGCTGCGGGTGCGCGAACTGCTGCTCGGGCTCGACCACCGCCTCGACGGCGTGGTTGTTCGCGACCAGCTCGGCGACGAGGTCGGCCACGCGCCACGAGCGGATGGCGTCGCGCTGACGGCCGGACAGCGCCGTGTGCTGCTCGACCGGGGAGAGGCCGACGGTGTCCTCGGCGGAGAGCGGGGCAAGACCGAGGATCTCGTCGAGGGTCTTGACGGGGGTGAGGCCGCTCATCACGCTGAGGTGCACGTAGCCGTCGGCGCACTCGAAGATCATCGGCTGGTGCACGCCGGGCGGGTAGGTCTTGCCCATCATCCCGTAGTAGGCGGCGTCGCCGCGCTCGGCGGTCTGCCAGATCTGCGTGGTGTAGAGCCAGGCGCCCTGGAGCAGGCTGGTCTGCACGTGCTGGCCGACGCCGGTCGTCTCACGCGCGTGGAGTGCGGCCAGGATGCCGCTGGCGACGAGCCAGATCATCCCGCTGCTCGGCATCGGCATCGGCAGGAAGATCGGGCCGGGACGCCACCCGGGCTGCTCCCACTGCTGCCCACTCGCCGCCTGCACGAGCGCGTCGTGGCCGGGGCGGTGCTGCGACCGGTGCCCCTCGGGGTAGCCGGGGACCGAGCAGGTGATCAGCCGCGGGTTGACGGCCCGCAGCATCTCGGGGTCGATCCCGAGCCGCGCGGTGACGCCGTTGGTGAACGAGTCGACGACGACGTCGGCGGTGGCGGCCAGGGCCAGGAAGGCGGCCCGTCCGGCGTCGGACTTCAGGTCGACGGTGACCGAGCGGCGCGAGCGCGTCCAGACCTTGTAGCCGTCGTAGCCGCGGAACGGGTCGCCGCCGGGCGGCTCGACCTTGACGACGTCGGCGCCCTGCTCGGCGAGGAGGAGGACGCCGAGGGCGGCGGTCCCCCAGGTGAGGTCGAGAACACGGATGCCGTCGAGTGCCTGAGCCATGGCAGAGGTTCTACTACGGGAACCTCACGGGGACGTCGACGAGGTCGACCCGGGCGCCGGACTCGGCGGAGATGTCGAAGACGCGCACGTATCCGGCGCTCCCGGGCGTCGCCGAGAAGGTGAGATCGATCGCGAACGGACCCCAGGTGCCCATCTCGCCCTTTCCGGTCACGGGCGCCGTCACCAGCACGCGCCGGTCGGCGTCGAGGACCTGGGCCTGGAACGTCGACTCGAACGAGTTGTTCAGGCCGGCGATCGTGACCGGGCTGCGCACCGCCTGCCCCGGGGCGGGGGAGAGCACGAGGATGTGGGGGGTGACGTCGGCGAACGCGGCCCGCGTGAGTGGCGCGCCGCCGGCGATGCGCACCGCCGTCACGGTGGGGAACTGCGACAGCGTGAACACGACCTGGGCCTCGGCACGGTGGCGGTCGGCGGCCGGTGCGAGGTCACCGGAGAAGGTCACGTCCGCGGTGCCGTCGGCGATCGACAGGGCGGTGACGCGCAACCCGCTGGCGATCGCGGTCGACAGCCCGGCGGTCCGCTCGGTGGCGTCGGGGCCGGCGAGCAGCTGGTCGAGCGCGGCGCGCGCCACGGCGGCGGTCGGGCCCACCCGGCGGTGGCCGACCCCGACGTCGGTGCCGCGCAGGAAGAACTCGACCAGGTCGACCCCCGGGGCGTCGGGGGCGACCGTGCCCGACGGCGTGGCAGGAGCGGCCGTGGTGCCCGGCGCGGTGACGGTGGTGGTCGGGGTGTCGCGGGTGCTGACGGTGCCGGTCCCGCAGGCGCTGAGCCCCACGGCGGCCACCAGGACGGCGGCGAGGAGGGGCACGCGCGGTCGGGTCATGACTCGAGTATGTCGGTCGGTTCGGCCTCGGCGGCGGCGCGGGTGGCGGCCCGCGCCCGGGCAGCCTCCCTGGCCGCGGCGATCTTGGCGGCCCGCTCGTCTCCGTCGGGTGCGTCGCCACCGGCCGACCGGGACGCCACCCGCAGCGCGGTGAGGGTGGCGACGAGCGTGCAGCCGGCCACCATCCCGATGCGGAAGATCGCGTTGTCGCGATCGGTGCCCGCGGTGACGGCGTGGACGGTCGCGGCGACGAACACTGCGTACGACAGGAAATGGATCCCGTGCCAGAGCCGACGGGGGATCCACTGCATCGTCCACGACGTGACCTGCACCACCACGAGTCCGTAGAGGGCGACGATCCCCCACGCGACCGGCCCGGGCTTCCAGTCGGTGGCCAGCGGGACGAACAGGTCGCGGGGTCCGAAGTCGACGTAGGAGTCGAGGGCCAGGCCGAGCAGGTGGAGCGCGAGGAACGCGACCGTGAGGGTGCCGAGGTAGCGGTGCAGGTCGAGCATCCAGGCGGGGAGCTTGCGCCGCCGGACGAGCCGCCCGCTGATGGCGACGCCCCACGCGACCGCGGCGGTGGCGCCGACCCAAGCGACCACGCCGGTCGAGCGCGAGACCCACCACCAGAACTGCGGATGCAGGTGCACGGACGCGACGCTAGATCGGGTCGGACACGCCCGTCGGGACGAGCCAGGCCCGGCCGCCGAGTCGCTCCACGAGCGGTGGCCCGTCGGTGGGTCCGGCGACGTACGTCGCCTTGGCCAGGACCTCGGCGGCGGCACACGACGGGTGGGCCACCACGACCGCGGTCAGACCCGACTCGGCCGGCCGCCCCGTGGCGGGGTCGATCAAGTGGTGCTGCTCGCGGCCGGCGTGGTGCCAGCGGCGGTACCGGTCGGTGCTCGTGGCGAGGGCGCCGTCGGCGACGGGGTGGACGAACCAGGTGCTGCCCTCGGTGAGCGGATCCTCGACCGGGACCTGCCAGCCGTCGGCGTCGGTCCCCGGGCCGTAGGCGCGCACGTCGCCGCCGAGGCTCAGGCACGCGGCCGTCACCCCGCGGGCGCGCAGGCCGTCGGTGACGAGGTCGGCTGCGGTTCCCTTGCCGATGCCGCCGAGGTCGATCGCCACTCCCGCAGGGAGGCTGACGGTCGCCGCGACCCGATCGACGACGATCCCCGCGCAGCCCGGGGTCGGGGCCGTCGGCAGGCGACGACCGACCGTGGGGAGCCGCAGGGGCGCGCGTCCGGGCGGCGCGCTGGCGACCGACCAGGCGGTGGCGGGGCGCTCCTGGACGGCGGCGATGGTGTCGTCGTACCCGTGGGCGACGAGGGCGGGCAGCACGGTCGGGTCGAAGCGGCCGTCGGTCGCCCGCCACCAGGCGCAGGCGGCGTCGACCAGGGCGGCGGTGGCCGGGGCCACGGGCACCGGCCCGGTCCCGGCGGCCTCGTTGCAGCGCACGACGTCGGAGCCCGGGCGGAACCGGCTCCAGTGGGCCTCGAGCCGGTCGATCTCGGCCACGGTCCAGTCGGCGTCGGCGGCGGTTCCCCAGCACACCAGGTGGGCGTCGGTCCCCATGGCCCGGAAGCGGCGGTCGATCCAACTCGGGGCTGCGGGTTCGGAAGGGCCGGACCGATCTTCTGGTCCCGGCGGGACGTCCCTCAGCACTTCGAGCCCGAGCACGGCGGGACCGTGGGCGCCGGCGTGGGTGCGGGAGTCGGCGCCGGGGCGACCGTCGGGCTCGGCGTGGGTGCCGGGGCGGGTGCCGGGGCGGGTGCCGGTGCCGGGATGGGCGCCGGCTCGGGGGAGGGCGCCGGAGCGGGAGCGGGCGACGGGGTGGGAGCGACACCGGCACCGGTCGACCCGGTGGCGATGCCGCCCGCGCCGACCGACGACCCGGGCGCAGGCGCGGTCTCACCCGTCGCGGGGTCCGGCACGGCGACCTCGACCGGAGCCGCGGCGCCGGGCACGGCGGCGACCGTGGCGGCGGTGGGCGCAGCGCCGTCCGTGGTCAGGGTGGCGACGGGCTGGGCGTCGGCCGCCATGGCGGCGATCATCGCCAGCGTCGCCGAGACCCCGATCCCGGTGGCGAGCGCCCGCCCGCCGGGGGCAGCGCGGCGGCGCATCAGTCGTCCTCGTCCTCGTCCTCGTCCGCGTGGCTCGACCCGCACTCCCAGTGGCCGTCGTCGAAGTGCGGGTTCGCACATCCGGCGGGCGGACCGGGCCGCACCGTGGGCGGCGGGGTCGTGGGCGGCACCGTGGGGGCCACGGTGACGGGCGGCGCGACGGCGGCGGGCGCCTGGACCGGGGCCGCGACGACGGCGACCGCCGCCGGAGCGGGGGCGCTGCCCACCGGAGCCGCGGTCGGACGCGCGGCCGGAGCGGGCGCGGCCACCGACTCGGTGGCGACGGCGGAGGCGGGCGCGGCCGGGCCCGACGGACCGGACCGGTCCGACTGCGGACCGATCGGCGCGGGCGCAGCGGTGGCCTCGGGGGCCGAGGGCGCGGTCAGACCGAGGTCGACGACGTTGGTGACGGCCATGGCGCCGGTGGCGAACATGAGCACGCCCGACACCCCGATGGCGAGCGCGGTCTTGCGGTGGACCTGCACGGGAACCTCCGATCCTCGGTGGACGACCCGTTGCACCCACCACGGTAGTAACGGCACCCCGGAGTGGGTCCCTTGAGGGGTTCCGGTGTGACGGGGATCACGCCCGGGGCGTCTCGGGAACCGGAACGGCCGGGCGCCCGAGCCGGACATCGGACCGACGATCCGGCGTCGGTGCCCGAACCGGCCTAGCCTCGGGCTCGGAGGGGGATGGATGGGTCGGATCCCGTACAAGTGGATCGTGGCGGCGGTGTTCGTGTCGGCCGCGTTCATGGACATCC
>JAFMJM010000166.1 GCA_017853455.1 Acidimicrobiia bacterium
GTCTCGTCCCACTCGCGCTGCGGATCGGAGTCGGCGACGATCCCGGCGCCCACGCCGAGCCGGGTGCGCCCGGGGGTGCACTCGAAGGTGCGGATGGCGACGGCGAGGTCGCCGCGGTCGTGCTCGGTGTCGAACCAGCCGGTGGCACCGCAGTAGACGCCGCGGGCCGCCGCTTCCTCGTCCTCGACGATCTGGAGCACGCGCGGCTTGGGGGCGCCGGTGATCGAGGCGGGCGGGAACGTCGCGCGCAGGAGCGCGCCGAGGCCGACGTCGGCGCGGCGCTCGGCGCGCACGGTGCTCACGAGGTGGGCGAGACCGGGGTGGCGCTCGGTGGCGCAGAGCGCTGGGACGTGCACCGAGCCGGTGACGCACACCCGCCCGAGGTCGTTGCGGGCGAGGTCGACGATCATGACGTTCTCGGCGCGGTCCTTGGCGCTCGCCATCAGGTCGCCGGCCTCGGCGGCGGTGCCCTTGATCGGCCGGGTCTCGACCGTGGTGCCGTCCCACGACAGGAACCGCTCGGGCGACGCGCCGACGACGGCGATCGGCCGGGTCGCGTCGGGGACGCACAGCAGGGTCGCGTGCGGCGGCACCGGCGCGGAGCCCGCGACGGCGGCGGCGGTCGACTGGGCGAGGAGGGCGTCGAAGAGCGCGACCGGGTCGACGTCGGCGTCCCACTCGAGCATCCGGGTGAGGTTCACCTGGTAGCAGTCACCGTCGGCGATGTGTCCGAGCACCCGCGCGACCCCGGCCCGGTACCCGGGAGCGTCGAGCGAGGTGCGGTCGACGGGTCCGAGCGACGGGCGGGGTCGGTCGGGGCCGAGGGACCGCAGCCACGGACGCGGATCGGCGAGGCGCTCGACCCGGCCGAAGCGCACGAAGCAGCCGTCGGGGAGGGCGGGGGCCGGGCCCCGGCCCGCCCGGCCGGGCCGGACCCGCTCCACGGCGTGCCCGAGCTCGTAGGCCGCGAACCCGGCCCAGAAGCCGGGGGTCAGGTCGTCGAGGACGGCGAACACGTCGGGGCCGGCGGCCTCGACGATCTCCCGGGGGTCGCGGGCGAGGAGCCAGGCGTCGCCCGAGCGCAGGAGCGCCACGGGCTCGACGGCGGCGGGGAAGGGGGCCACGGACGGAGGGTAACCCGCCCGGGTCGGGGGTCGGCCGCCGGCCCGGGCCCGCGGGGAACGGCGGGGGGACCGCCGGTAGCCTCGGCCCGCCCATGGACGACATCCCGCCGCCCGACGACGCTCCCCAGTCGGCCGACCCCCCGACTGCGCCCCCGGCGCCGGCCGCACCGTCGGGTGCCGGGCCGACCCGTGCCGAACGGCGGGCGACGGCGACGGCGTCGAACGGCCGTTGGCGCAGTTTCGGCGGGCGGTTGCTGATCGGCATCGTGATCGGCACCGTGCTGATGACGTCGGCGGTGCTCGGGGTCAACCGGGAGGTGAACCGGCGCGTCGACTCGATCCCGAAGCTCGACCTGAAGGTGGCGCCGGTGCCGCCGGGCGGGGCGAACTTCCTGGTGGTGGGCTCCGACACCAGGGCCTTCGTCGACACCGACCAGGCGGCCACCGCCTTCGGCGACGCGGGTGCCGAGGGTGGGCAGCGTTCCGACACCATCATGATCGTCCACGTCGAGCCCGAGGCGAGCCGCAGCCTCGTGGTGTCGTTCCCGCGCGACCTGTGGGTCAACATCCCGGGCCACGGGTACGCCAAGATCAACGCCGCGTACAACTACGGGCCCCAGACCCTGATCGACACCATCCAGCAGAACTTCGGGGTGGAGATCAACCACTACGTCGAGCTCGACTTCCAGAGCTTCATCGATCTCGTCGACGCTCTCGGTGGTGCCACCGTGTACGTGCCCTACGAGGCCCAGGACGAGTACACGGGGTTGGGCCTGCCCAACGGCGGCTGCTGGACGTTCGACGGCATGCACGCCCTGCAGTGGGTGCGCTCACGGTCGCTGCAGTACCGCGACGCCGCCACCGGGCGGTGGGTCTACGCCGACGTCATCCCCGACATCGGCCGGATCGGCCGCCAGCAGGACTTCATCCGTCTGCTCGTCGGGTTGTCGGTGCAGAAGTCGCTGAGCAACCCGTTCACCGCCAACCTCGTCGCCGACAGCGTGGTCAAGAACCTGAAGGTCGACGACGGCTTCGACCGGACGTCGATCTTCGCCCTCATCGACGCCTTCCGCACCATCGACGCCAACGACGCGTCGGCGCTGGAGTTCGCGACGATGCCCTGGAAGACCGGGCCCAACCAGGGTGCGCAGTCGGTGCTGTACGCCAACATGGATCTCGCCGCGCCGCTCCTCGCTCGCCTCAACACGTTCGACAAGCGACCCAAGCCCGTCCCCGATCCGGCGACGATCCGCGTGAAGGTCATCAACCAGAGCGGGCGCCCCGAGCTGGGTGTGGCGGTCAAGCAGCGCCTGGTGGAGCTCGGCTTCCCGGTCGTCGACGTGGTCGAGACGTCGGTCGTCACCCCGACCGGCCCCGAGATCCGCTACGCCCCCGATCAGGCCGCCAAGGCCAAGCTCCTGATCCGCTACATCGAGCCCCAGGCCGTGCTCGGCGGGCTCGACCCGGCCCTGACCGCCGCCGGAGCCGACGTCAGCCTGACCCTCACCAAGACCTTCGACACGATCGTCGTCCCGGCCGACCGCCTCCAGGTGACCGAGACGACCCTCGACCCGGCCGCCGCGCCCGTCGACACCGCGGTGATCGATGCGCCCATCGCCCAGGCACCGGTGCCGACCGCGGTCCAGCTCGGCGATCCGGCGCCGCGGCTGGGCTGCTGACGTGGCCGCCCGCCCGGGGTTCGGGCCGTTCCTCGGTCGTTTCGTCACCCGCTTCGTCGTCGCCGCCGTGGTCTTCGGCGTGGCGTTGGTGGCGGTGGTGATCGCGGTGAACCGCACCATCGACCGCGAGGTGGCGCGGATCCCGCGCATCCCGGTCGCCACCACCCCGGCCGGCGCGAACGGCGCCAACTACCTCATCGTGGGGTCCGACAGCCGGTCGTTCGTCGACAACGCCGAGGAGAAGTCGGCGTTCGGCAGCGCCGACCAGGAGACCGGCAAGCGCTCCGACACGATGATGGTGGTGCACGTCGAGCCCAACGCCGGCCGCACCCTGGTGGTGTCGTTCCCCCGTGACCTGTGGGTCACCATTCCCGGGATCGGCACGCAGAAGATCAACGCCGCGTTCAACCAGGACCTCGGTGGTGGTCCCGACGCCGTGATCGGCACGCTGAAGCAGACGTTCGGCATCGACATCAACCACTACGTCGAGGTCGACTTCGTGTCGTTCCAGCAGATGGTCGACGCCATCGGGTCGGTCCCCGTCTACATCGACCGTCCCCTGGTCGACCAGTTCACCGGCTTCGTGGCGCTGCAGTCGGGGTGCTACCAACTGGACGGGAGTGCGGCGTTGGCCTGGGTGCGGGCCCGGCACGTCCAGTACTTCAACGCCGGCACCGGCCGCCTCGAGGACGACCCGCGCGCCGACATCGGACGCATCGAGCGCCAGCAGGAGTTCATCCGCCGGCTGATGGGCGCCGTGGTGCAGACGAGCCTCGACCACCCGTTCACCGCCCGCGACATCGCCCGCCGGGCGACTCCCTACCTGCGCGTCGACGAGGGCTTCTCCACGGCCGACGCCCTGCAGCTCGCCCAGGCGTTCCGCTCGGTCAGCAGCGAGGACACCAGCGCCGTGGAGTTCGCGACGTTCCCGTTCACCGACGGCAACGCCGGCGGGCAGGCGGTGCTGTTCCCCGACCGGACGAACGGTCAGGTGCTGCTCGACCGGTTGACGACGTTCGCCTCCGAGCCGGTCGTGGTGGCGACGGAGGCGCCGAGCGACACCCGGGTGCGCGTGCTCAACGCCTCGGGGCGCTCCGGACTCGGCCAGCAGACCCTCGACGGGCTCGTGGCCCTGGGCTTCCTGAAGGGCGGCGTGGGCGACGACCAGCGCGGCCGGATCGCGGTCACCGAGGTGCGGGTCGCGCCGGGGGCCGACGCCAAGGCCCAGCTGGTGCTCCAGCACGTGGGCGCCAACGCCAAGCTGGTGACCGACCCCACGCTGAAGAACACCGACGTCGAGGTGGTCCTCGGCGCCGACTTCGCCGGGCTCGACGCGCCCACCACCGACACCACGGTGGCGGCGGCCGGCGACTCGTTGGCGGCGACGGTCGCGGCGGCGGCCGCCGCCTGCCGCTGAGTCGACGTCAGTCGCGCAACTCGACCACGACCGGCGCGTGGTCGGAGGGCTTCTCGCCCTTGCGGGCGTCGCGGTCGATGGTGGCCGACTCCACCCGCTCGAGCACCGGATCGGTGACCAGCAGGTAGTCGATGCGCATGCCGCGGCCCTTGTGGAAGTCGCCGTTGCGGTAGTCCCAGAAGGTGAAGCGTCCGTCGGCGTCGTCGACCCGGCGGAAGGCGTCGGTGAGGCCCCAGTCGCACAGTGAGGAGATCGCGGCGCGCTCGGGGTCGGTCACGTGGGTGAGCCCGGCGAAGGCGTCGATCGACCAGACGTCGCGGTCCTCGGGGGCGACGTTGAAGTCGCCGAGGAGCACGAGGGGGTCTCCCGGTGCCGCCGTGGACTGCAGCCACTCCCGCAGGGTGGCCAGCCACTCGAGCTTCCGGACGTAGTGGTCGGTGTCGACCTCGCGACCGTTGGGCACGTAGACGTCGACGAAACGCACGCCGCCGCAGGTGGCCGCGATCAGGCGGGCTTCACCCTCGTAGGGGTCGGGGAGCGCTCCGAAGCCGGTGGCGACGTCGTCGACGCCGACCCTCGAGATGATCGCCACGCCGTTCCACTGGCCCTGGCCGTGGTGGACGGCCTCGTAGCCGAGGGCCGAGAACGCCTCGGCGGGGAACTTGGCGTCGGTGAGCTTGGTCTCCTGGATGCACAGCACGTCGGGGGCGGCCTCGGCGATCCAGGCCTCGACCCGGGGCAGTCGGGCCTTGAGCGAGTTGACGTTCCAGGTGGCGATGCGCACGGCGGCAACCTATCGGGCGGGTGGGTCGGGTGGGTCGACGGCCGAGCGCGCCGGGTCCGGGCGGTTCACCTGAACGCGGTTACGCTGATCGGGCCATGACCGATCCGACCGACCGCCAGGCCACTGCCGCGCCCAACCGCGCCGGGCGTCGGTCGGCGGCGCGCGCCGCCCGGCGGCGGGCGGCCCTGGCGGTGGGCTCGGCCGCCGCCCTCTCGACCGTCGGTGCGGTCGGCGCCCTGCTGGCCGGTGCGCCCGCGGCGCACGCCGCCGGGACCTACGAGGTGACCCGCCTCGCCGACGACGCCGACCCGGGGTCGTTGCGGTGGGCCATCACCCAGGCGAACGGCGACGCCGGGAGCACCATCACCTTCGCCGGCGGCCTCACCGGCACCATCACCCTGTCGTCCGACCTGCCGGTCGTCACCACCACCGTCACGATCACCGGACCGGGGTCGTCGGTGCTGGCGGTCAGCGGCGACAACGCCCACGGGCAGCTCCACGTGCACGGTGCCACCGCCACGGTGTCGGGGCTCACGTTCACCAATCCCGACCCGGCGGTCGCGGCGGCCCCCGCCCTGGTGGTCACCGGCGGTTCCACGTTCACGGGCACCGACCTGGTCGTCTCCGACACCCG
>JAFMJM010000167.1 GCA_017853455.1 Acidimicrobiia bacterium
AAGATCTCGATGAACGCCGGTGGCCGGGGCCGGATCACGGTCGACTTCGCCGGCCTCGAGGACCTCGAGCGGATCTACCGCCGCCTCACCGAGGAAGTGATTGCTGTCGCAACCGAATAGTTGCTGTAGCAACTATTCGGCCGGGTCTCCGTCGGCGAACGGGTCACCCGGCGTCTCGTAGGCCAGGCGGGCCGCCCGCACGTACGCCCGCGCCAGGTCGCCGGCCAGGCGGATGGTCCGGGCGAGGGCGACCGGGTCGCCCCGGGCCCCGAGCTCGGTGACGACGGCGGTGGCGCGGGTCTCCCGCAGCGAGGGGTAGGCCCGCCCGACCACCTCGACCTCCTCGCCGAGCACCCCGGCCAACTGCCGACCGAGGAGCTGGGCCACCAGCCGCCCCATCTCGGACCGGAAGCCGGTGGTCTCGAAGTAGGCCACCCGCACCCCGGGCTCCGGACCGAACCGGAGGTCGAGCACGACGTCGGCCCCGGTGGCGTTCGCCACCCGGGCCAGGTTCGCCTCGTCGTCGCCCGACGCGTCGAGCATCGCGGAGGTCCGGGCCAGCGTCAGTCGGCGGACCACCGCCTCGCCGAGCACCTCGAGCCCGGGCGCAGCGGTGACGAAGAACCGCCTCCCGTCGAGCTGCTGGGGCCCGTGACGCAGCGCTTCTCGCTCGCGGGCCGCCGCCACGGCGCCGGCGGCGAACCCCCCGACCCGGTCGAGTGCCGCGACGGTCGACGGTCCACAGATCCCGTCGCCGATCAGCCCGGCACTCCGCTGGAAGCCCCGGAGGGCCCGGTCGGAATCGGGCCCGAAGATCCCGTCGAGGCGACCGACGTCGAACCCGAGCGCGTCGAGCCGGCGCTGCAGATCGGCCACGTCGTCGCCGCGCAGGTTCGGGCGGCGGACGTAGATCAGCCGATCACCGAGCGTGAAGCCACCCTCGACCAACGACGACCAGGTGTGGTGGCCGACCCGACCGTCGACCTGGAGGCCGCGCTGGGCCTGAAAGCCCCGGACGGCTGCCTCGGTTCCGCCCCCGAAGTCACCCGGCGGGTCGGGGTCGTGAGCGAAGCCGAGGACCCCCAGGCGCTGCTGGAGGTCACGGACCGACTCTCCCCGGGCGCCGCGCCGCAACTCGCGGGTCGGACCCGGGGTCGACCCGGTCAGCCGACGAACTCGGCGAGGTCGGCGAGGAGCTGGGACTTGCCCTTGGCCCCGACGAGCCGCTTGACCTCGGCCGAGGAGTCACCCGGCTGGAACACGAGCAGCGTGGGGATGCTCATGACGTTGAACCGCTGCGCGGTGGTGGGGTTCTCGTCGACGTTGACCTTGGCGATCTGGAGCTTGCCGTCCTGCTCGGCCGCGATCTCGTCGAGGGTCGGGGCCAGCATGAGGCAGGGGCCGCACCACTCGGCCCAGAAGTCGACCAGGACCGGGGTGTCCGAGCCGGCGATCGTCTCGTCGAAGGTGGCGTCGGAGAGGGTGAGGATGTTCTTGCCCACGGTCGGTTCCCTTCTGCGGGGGTTCGGACGACGGAGTGTAGCGATGGCCAACCCGCGTCCCACCCCGGTCATTCCGAGGAGGTCCCGTGACGGCGCCGGGGCGCCGGTCAGGCGTGCTCGGCCAGCCAGCGCTCGGTCTCGATGGCCGCCATGCAGCCACTGCCGGCAGCGGTGATGGCCTGCCGGTAGACGTGGTCCTGGACGTCGCCGGCCGCGAACACTCCGGGGATCGACGTGGCGGTCGAGTCGGCGGCGGTGACGATGTAGCCGTTCTCGTCGAGGTCGAGGACGCCCTCGAACAGGGCGGTGTTGGGGGTGTGGCCGATGGCCACGAACAGGCCCGCCACCTCGAGGGTGGAGGTCTCGCCGGTGACGGTGTCGCGCAGCACCAGCGACTCGACGGCCTGGTCGCCCACGACCTCGGTCACCTCGGCGTTCCAGATCACGTCGATCTTGTCGTTGGCGAGGGCCCGGTCGCGCATGATCTTCGAGGCCCGGAACTCGTCGCGCCGGTGGATGATCGTGACCTTGGTGGCGAACTTCGTGAGGAACAGCGCCTCCTCGAGGGCGGAGTCGCCGCCCCCGACGATGGCGAGCGGCCGGCCGCGGTAGAAGAAGCCGTCGCAGGTCGCACAGGTGGAGACGCCGTAGCCGAGCAGTCGCTGCTCCGACGGGAGGCCCAGCATCCGGGCGCTGGCGCCGGTGGAGATGATGATGGCGTCGGCGCGGTACTCGGTGTCGCCGACCCAGACCCCGAACGGCCGGGAGGAGAAGTCGACCCGGCTGACGTCGTCGGTGACGAACTCGGTGCCGAAGCGCAGGGCCTGCTCGCGCATGTTGGCCATCAGCGCCGGTCCGAGGATGCCCTCGGGGAAGCCGGGGAAGTTCTCGACCTCGGTCGTGAGCATGAGCTGACCGCCGGCGCCGACACCCTCGATCACGAGGGGCTCGAGGTTGGCCCGGGCGGTGTAGACGGCGGAGGTGAGGCCGGCGGGACCCGACCCGATGACGACGATCTCGCGGTGCTGTGCGCTCATGGGGTGGTCGGCTCGTCCTTCCGGGCGTTGCGGCGGGTCCAGCAGAGGGCGCCGGCCACCACCAGCACGGCGCCGACGATCATGTATGCGAGCCAGACCTGGCCGGTGACCACGAAGACGCCCCGGAAGAAGGCGATGATCACGAGCACGAGGGCGGTCACCACGAAGAAGGCGGTGAGCAGGCCGTAGACGACGGCCTTGGAGGCCGCCCGGGCCGGGACGACCGTCCGGTCGCGGACGAGCCCGACGACGTACTCGACGGTGTCGGTGGCCTGGCCGGCCCAGTCTTCGCGCATGGTCGCTCCCCGGTCAGGGGGCAGCGTACCCCGCCTCACCCGTCGGTCGGCAGGGTGGCGTCGCCGGGGAGCGGGGCCGGGACCGTGGTGGTGGTCGGCGTGGAGTCGTCGACCACCCTGGTCGTCACGACGTAGGCGCCGACCCCGAGGGCGGCGAGCAGCACGAGGAAGGCGACCCAGCCGACGAACCGGCCGAACCCGCCGCGGCGCCGCGGCGTGGTCGCCGTCGGGCTCGCGGGGCGGCCGCCGGTCGACGCCCCGGACCGGGCTGCGGAACGAGCCGCGGGTGGCGGGGCCACCGCGGCGGGGACCGGCGGTGCGGTGCCGGCGGCCACCGCCCGTAGGCCCTGGGCGAGGGCGGCCGCCGAGGGCACCCGGTGGGCGGGGTCGGGTTGCAGGGCGGCGGTGACGAGGGCCACGAGGGCGGGCGGCAGCCCGGGCCGGATCACACCGAGGTCCGGGGGCGGGCCGGCGAGGCGGGCCACGGCGGTGGCCATCTCGGTGTCACCGGAGAAGGCGGGCCGCCCGGCGAGCATCTCGAAGCACACGAGGCCGAGGGCGTAGACGTCGGATCGCGGCCCGGCCGGGTGGCCCTGGACCTGCTCGGGGGCGAGGTAGCGCGCGGTCCCGACCAGGGTGCCGGTGCGGGTCAGGTCGTCGGTCCCCATGGCCTTGGCGATGCCGAAGTCGGTGACCTTCACGGCGCCGTTGGCGGCCAGCAGCACGTTGGCGGGTTTGACGTCTCGGTGCACGATCCCCTGGCGGTGCGCGTACTCGAGCGCGTCGGCGACCGCCGCGCCGATGGCCGCGGCGGGGCCCGGGTCGAGGACGCCCTGACGGTCGAGGAGCTGGCGGAGGCTCTCCCCGGCCACGAGCTCCATGACGATGTAGGCGGTGCCGTCGTCCTCGCCGGCGTCGAACGTCGTGACGACGAACGGGTGGTTGAGTCCGGCGGCAGCGACGGCCTCGTGCCGGAACCGGTCGCGCAGGGCCTCGTCGCGGGCCAGCACCGGGTCGAGGCACTTGACCGCCACCCGACGTCCGAGCAGTTCGTCGCGCCCGGACCACACGGTGGCCATGCCCCCGCGCGCCAGGGGGGCCTCGAGGCGGTACCGACCGCCGAGGAGGTCGCCGGCCCGCGGGTCTCCGGTGCCGCTCAGCGCGCCACCTGGAACGTCACCCCGATGACGCCGGGGCCCGCGTGGGTGCCGATGACCGGTCCGACGGTGCCGACGACGATGTCGTCGCGCGGGATGGCGTCACCGATGCGGTCGAGCAGGTCGTCGACGTCGTCGGCCTGGCCGTGGAGCACGGCGCAGGTCTCGATCGGCTGGGCCCGGACCCGGTCGGCGAGGGCCTGGAGGGCCTTGGAGCGGGTCCGGACCTTGCCGGCCTCCTCGACCACCCCGCCCCGGACCTCGACCATCGGCTTGATGGAGAGCATCGACCCGAGCATGGCGCGGGCGCCGCCGATCCGCCCGCCGCGGCGGATGAACTCGAGGGTGTCGAGGGCACCGAAGAGGCGGGTCCGGTCTCGGCGCGACAGGACCGCCTCGACGATCGGCTCGAGCCGCTCACCGTCGGCGGCCCGCCGGGCGGCGGTCAGGCACAGGGCCCCGAGCCCCATCGAGACCGTCAGCGAGTCGATGACGACGATCGGGCACTCGTCGCGCACGGTGGTGGCGGCGACCTGCGCGGCCTGCATCGTCGCCGACAAGCGGGACGACAGGTTGATGCAGATGATCCCCGTCGCCCCCCGTCGGATGAGCTCGCGGAACTTCGACTCGAAGGCCCCCGCCGACGGGGCCGACGTCTCGGGCAGGTCGGGGGAGGTGCGCAGCCGGTCCCAGAAGGCGTCGACGGACAATTCCTCGCGGTCGACGAACTCCTCGTCGCCGAAGCGGATGCTGAGGGGCACGATCTCGATGCCCAGCGCCTCGGCGAGGTTGTCGGGAAGATCACACGCGCTGTCGGTCACGACCCGGACGGCCATGGGCCCACTCCTCCGTCGACGGTACGGGGCACGGCGCCCCGGGGGGTCATGGTTGCACGGTGGCGCCGCGTCGCGCCCCTCGGCCGAACGCGCCACGGAGGTCGTCGACCTCCCGGACGCCGAGCAGGCGCAGTCCGACCACCGCCACCACCAGGCCGACGACACCGCCGACGACGCCGCCGACGAGGGAGCGGCTCCACGTGTCACCACCGAGGACGGCGGCCAGCAGCCACGCGGACGCGCCCCCGGCACCGCCCGCCACCAGGGTCCGGGCGAACGTCGGCACGAGGCCGAGGCCCCGGAGGCCACCGAGGCGGCGGGCGATCAGAGCCACCGCCACCAGCACGGTCACGGCGTACGCCACCGAGAACGCCAACGCCAGACCCGGGACCCCGATCCAGGCGTAGAGGACGAGCGCGGCACCGATGTTGCACACGTTCTCGAGGCAGTTGACGTAGAACGGCACGCGGGTGTCGGGCATCGCGTAGAAGGCACGCAGGGTGTAGAGGTAGAGACTGAAGGCCGGGAGTCCGACCGCGAAGCCGACCAGGGTGTCGGCCACCCGGCCGGCGGCCGTGGCGTCGAACGCCCCCCGCTGCAACAGCACCGTGACGATGGGCTGGGACAGTCCGACGTAGAGCGCCGCCGCGGTCACCATCAGCACGGCGATCAAGCGGAACCCGCGGGCGAACAGCTCGCGTTGGCCGGCCCGGTCGCCCTCGGCGTAGGCGCGCGCGAGCTCGGGCTGCATGGTGGTGGTGATCGACACCGCGAACAGGCCGTGGGG
>JAFMJM010000007.1 GCA_017853455.1 Acidimicrobiia bacterium
TGGCCACCAAGGTGTTCGGCTGATCGAACCGGTGGCCGTCAGCCGGTGAAGGTCGGCTCGGGCTGGGGCTCGGGCTCCGGTGTCGGCTGCGGTGTGGGTCGGACGGCCTGCACCTCGAACGCCCCGATGTCGGCGAGCACGACCGTCACGTTGTCCTCGCCTCCGGACACCCGGTCGAACCCGACTCCCCGCTGGTCGTATTCGGAGCCCGGGAACGGTGCGAACGACGTCGGTCCGGCGCCGATCGCCGGCGACCCGGCGCCCAGCGCCCGGGTCCGGGTCGGACCGCCGTTGTCGGCCAGTGCGCCGAGCAGCGGATCGGCGTAGAGGACGTCGGTGGCGTCGGGGGTGAACCCGAGGACCGCACCGTCGAAGAGGTTGTGGTCCTCGACGACCGTCACGTCGGCATTGTCGACGCGCACCTCGAAGTAGAGCGAGGCCGGCACGGCGTTCCCGGAGAAGATCGACCCGGTCACCGTGAGCGTCTGCTCCGGAAGCCCGGTCGTGGCCAGGCCGCCGTTGGTGTTGTCGGCGATGGTGGTGAACGCGATCTCGGCGTCGCCGTAGAAGTAGAGCAGCGCGACACCACCATTGACCGCGGCCGCGTTGCCGGTGATCGTGGAGTTCACGATCCGGATGTCGCCACGGTTCGAGTAGATGCGGATCCCGCCACCGTTCGACGCCGAGTTCCCGTCGAACGTCGAGCTCGAGACGGTGATCGGACCCGAGTTTCCCGCGTAGAGCCCGCCGGCGGAACCGGTCGCCTCGTTGCCCGAGAACGTCGAGTCGGTGATCGTGAGGCTGTCGACGGAGTAGAAGTGCGCCCCACCACCGGCCCCGGAGGAGGCCGCATTGTCGAGGAACACGTCACCGGTGAGCGTCACGTCGCCGACCTGGTTGACGTACAGACCACCCCCACCCTGGGTCCCCTGGTTGGATGCGAACGTGCTGTCGGCGATCGTGACGCTGCCGGCGCCGCGGACGTTCGCCCCGCCGCCGCGGGCGTCGCCCTGCGCGGTGGAGTCGGAGAACGAGACGCCGGTGATGGTCACCGCACCCGAGGTGCGGCTCCACAATCCGGCTCCGTCCCCGTCGAGCGTGTACCCCGCCTGGATGCCGACGCCCGAGATGGCGAAGTCACCGCTGCCGGTGACCTTGAGCACCCGGACGCTGTCGTCGCCGTCGAGGACGAAGGCGGAGGCGCCGGGACCGGTGATCGTCAGACCGTCGCCGGTGACCTCCAGGGTCGAGATGAGCGCCACCGGCGACGCGATCGGACAGCTGGCGGTGATGGTGATGGTGTCGGGCCCGCCGTGCCCGTTGGCGTAGGCGATCGCGTCACGCAGCGACCCTCCACCCGAGTCGGCACACGTGGTGACGTCGAGCGGGCCGGACGCCGAGGCGATCCCGGACGTGACGGCCACGATCGCGCCGGTCCCCGACGCCAGCAACGCCGCCGAGCCGAGGGCCAGCGTCCGGCGGCGGGCGGCCGCCCGCCGCTGCGCCCGGTCGCCCGGCGCGGTCGGGGTCGTGCTCACGGAGTCGGTGGAGGCCGAGGTTGCGTTCACCCCGCGATTCTACGGTCGTTCCTTCCAGACCGAAGGACCTTCCGGGCCGGGACCGGCCGGTCAGGGCACGGTGACCGGGTTGCTCGCCCCCGACACCGGCCCGTTGCCCGCCGGATAGACGGCCGTCACGGTGCAGGTGTAGGTCTTGCCCCGCGTCAGCCCACCGACCTCGACCGGCGAACGCGACGCCGAGCCCCCCACGACCGAGCGGCCGTCGGTCGAGCGGCACTGGACCGCGTACCGGGTCGGCGTCGGCCCACCCGCGGGCGCCGTGAACGTGACCGCCGTCTTGCGGGCAGCTGCCGTGGGGACGCTCGCCCGAACGTTGGTCGCCGGTCCGGCGGGCACCACGATGGTCGAGCCCGCCGACCACGCCGACGACGCGATCGGGTTCACGGCACTCACCGAGCACTGGTAGGTCTTCCCGGTCGTGAGGCCCGTCACCGAGAGCGGCGACGCGGCGCCCGTGGCGGTGCGGGTGGTGCCACCGTTGCTCGAGACGCACCGGGCGTCGTAGCGGCTGATCGCAGACCCCGATCGGTTCTCCGGCTCGGTGAACCGGATGCTGGTCGACTGCCCCGACGGCAACGGCGGCGTCGACGCCACCACCTGCACCGGCACCGGCGGTGCCGTCCGGGCGATCACCACGGCGTTGGACGGCGCCGAGAACGGGCCCTCATGGTCGTCACCGGCCCACGAGAAGTACTGCGAGGTGTAACGGGCTCGGACGTAGCACACGTAGGTCTCACCACCCACCAGGTCGGTGACGTCGACCGACGTCGTCGCCGACGCCACGTAGACGACCTTGCCGCCCGGACCGATGCTCCGCGGGTAGCTCGCCGGCATGCACCGGACCTGGTAGCCGTCGGGCGTCGGGCCCGACACCGGCGCCGTCCACGACACGTGCGCCTGGCGACCGCCCAGCGCCGACATGGTCACGCCGGTCGCCGGCGGGGGCGCCGTCGACTGCTGCTCGAACGCCCCGGCGTCGACCCGACCACCGACCACCCGGGCGAACCCGGTCCCGCGCTGGTCGAACGAGTTGCCGGGGAAGGTCGCCACCGGGCTCGGACCGGCGTCGATCGCCACCGAGCCCGCCCCGAGGGCCAGCGTCTCGGTCGGACCGCCGTTGTCGGCGAGCGCACCCAAGTGGAGGTCGGCGGCACCGACCCCGGTCAGGGTCGCGGTGTTCGAACCGCCGACCCCGGGCGCCACGACCCCGAACACCGAGGAGTACCCGAAGACCAGCGGCGAGCCGGAACCGACGCCGATGTCGTAGAACGTTCCGGGCGTGAGGGGCACGTTGCCGGCGATGATCGAGCCCGAGATGACCGTCTCACCGGCCCCGGGGGTGGCGAGTGCCGGGCGCGGCGCCACCGGCACCGGACCGGCCGGGACGACCCGCGACAGCGTGACCGCGATGCCGTTGGCGGGCACGTGGTTGCCACTGATGGTCGACTGGAAGATGTTGGCGGAGGTGGAATCGGCGATCGCCAGGGCCGCCCCGGAGAGCGAGGCCGTGTTGTCGGTGAACGTCGAGTTGGCGATCGTCAGGAGGCTGGCGTTCTCGGCGTAGAGCCCACCCCCGAAGTTCGCTTCGTTGCCGGAGAACGTGGAGTTGGTGATCGTCACCGGATCGGTCTCGTTCGACGACAGATCGAGCCCACCACCGGTGTAGGCGGCGAAGTTGTCGACGAACGTCGTGGTGTCGATCGTCGTGGCCCCGTAGAACACCACGATCGCGCCGCCGTAGTACGCCTGGTTGTGGTCGAAGGTCGAGCCGCTGATCGCCACCGTCGCGGACGGGTACGCCGTCACCGTGATCGCGCCCCCCGGTCCGCTGTACGAGCCGCCCGAGACGACCTGGTTGTCGGTGAAGGTGCTGCCGACCACGCTCACGGCATCGTTGCCCTCGAAGGAGATCGCTCCGGCCGCGCCCGTCGCCGTGTTGGCGGTGAAGGTGGAGCCGGTGACGGTCACCGACGCGTTGGCCTGGGCGCGCACGGCACCGCCGGACCCCGCCGAGTTGTCGGCGAACGTCGTCCCGGAGACGTACACGTCGTGGTTGCCGTTCGCCCAGAGCGCACCGCCCACACCGGCGGCGCCGCCCAGGATGGCGGTGTTGGACGAGAAGGTCGAGTCGGTGACCGTGACGTCGTGGCAGTCGCCGACCGAGACCCCCGCCCCGTCGGAGGCGGCACCGGTCGGCTGGGCACCGGTCACGGTCACGCCGTCGAGCGTGACGTCGATCGTGCTCCCGGCCGCGCACCCGGCCAGGAACCCGAGACCCGCCGAGTTGCTGGCGCCACCGTCGGCGATCGTGAGGTCGCGCAGCGTGACGGCGCCGGTGCCGGTCTTGGTGCCGTCGAGCTCGAGGACCCGCACGAGGTCGCCACCGCTGATCGTCAGGTTGGCGGCGCCCGGTCCGCTGATGGTGACGAAGTCGTGGATGACCAGGGTCGTCGCCAGGTTGATCGTGCCGGTGGCGGTGATCGAGATGGTGTCGCCGTCGTTGGCGTCGAGCAGGGCCTGGCGCAGGGTGTTGGGGCCGCTGTCGGCGGTCGAGGTGACCGTGCGCGTCGTGGCCCCGGCGGGCGCAGCCCCGCCCACGAGGAGCGCACCGGTGCCGGCGAGCGCCAACGACGCGGTCGCCGCCGCGGCGGTCCCCCGGCGGATCCGGTGGCGGGCGGTCCGGGCCTCGGCCCGCTGGGCGGCCCGACGGGCAGCTCGGTTTCCCATGACGTCTCCTCGGTCCTGACGGACGGTGCGCCCTGCCCCGCAGGGGTCGGCGGCGCTGTGTTGAACCGAGGTTAGTGCCGAGTTGTTCCGGGTTCAGGTCAGGGGTGCCGGGTAGCGCACGCCGGTCAGGTCCTCGGAGACCGTCCACAACCGCCCAGCGGCCGCGGTGTCACGGGCGGCCCGGGTGGGGGTGGTGACCTTGGGGTGGCCCCGCTGCTCGAAGAGGCGATCGGGCCCCACGTAGGTGCCCCCCGGCAGCCCCGGACACGTCGCGGCGTACAACTGGGGCAGCGCACCCATCGCCGCCGACTGCCCGAGCACCCGGTCGGCGCCCTGGATCACCCGACGCTTGGTCCGGGCCCACCCCGAGTCGCCGGCGCCGGGGCCGTTGGCGGTGAGGTTCGTGGCGGCATAACCGGGATGGGCGCCGTAGGACCGCACCGGGATCCGGGCGGCGTCGAGCCGACGCTGCAGTTCGGCCATGAACAAGAGGTTCGCCACCTTCGACTGCCCGTAGGCGCTCCACGCCCGGTAGCGCCGCTCCCCCATCAGGTCGTCGAAGTCGATCCGGCCGAACCGGTGGGCGTTGGACGCCACCGTGACGACCCGGGCGTCGGTGCCGAGGCGCAGCGCCGGGAGCAGCAGGCCGGTGAGGGCGAAGTGCCCGAGGTGGTTGGTGCCGAACTGGCGCTCGAACCCGTCGGCGGTGAGGCCGCGCGGGATCGCCATCACCCCGGCGTTGTTGACCAGCAGGTCGAGCCCGGCGGGATGCTCCGCCACCCAGGCGTCGGCGAACGCCCGCACCGACGCCAACGACGCCAGGTCGAGGGCGGCCACGTCGGCCTCGACCCCCGGGGCGGCCGTGCGCTGCACCTCGGCGAGCGCCGCGGCCCCCCGCTCGGGGTCACGGCAGGCCAGGGTGACGTGGGCGCCGTGGCGGGTCAGGTCGCGTGCCGTCTCGAGCCCGAGGCCGGAGTTGGCGCCGGTGACCACGGCCCGGCGTCCGGTGAGGTCGGGGATGTCGGTGGCCGTCCACTTCGTCATGAGACGATTCTCGCACGACCCGCGGACGGTCGCGGTCCGACGCCCGTCCGCCCGGTGGGCCCGACGGCTGAGAGCCGCCTCAGGTCGTGACTCCAGGCCGGCGGCCCTTTCGTCGATCATCGTCCCATGACCGACGTCGTGGCGCTCCGCCCACTGTCGCCGAACCGCCCGGCCGCCAACGCCCCACGCCCCGACACCCGGCCCCCCGGCGCGGCGGCCCTCTGGTTCGTGCGGACGCTCGCGTGCGCACCGTTCCTCTGCATGCTCCCCGAGCTCCTCGCCGCCGCGACGGGGCGCCCCGACGCCGCAGCCGCCCTCTCGGTGTCGACCGCCGACGTGCTCGGATCCGCGTCGCTGCTGTGCTTCATGCTGATGCTCGCCGTCACCCCGGTCCACACCGTGACCGGCTGGACGTGGCACCTGCCGCTCCGACGCGACCTCGGTCTGGCGATGTTCGCGACGGCGATGCTCGACCTGGTGATCGCGGCCGCCACGACCGGCGACACCTTCGACGGCGGCGTGCCGGGCAGGATCGCGGGGCGGTCGTTCCTCCTCGTGGGCACGTTGGCCACGGTCCTGCTGATCCCGCTCGCGCTGACCGCCAACCGACGCTCGATGCGCCGGCTCGGGAGCCACTGGCGGCGCCTGCACCGGCTCGTGTACGTCGTCTGGGGGCTCGTGCTGGTGCACCTGCTGCTGCTCTTCGACCTCGGCGGTCCGTTCCGCAACGCGCTCCTGATGAGCGTTCCGCTCGCCCTCCTGCGGGTGCCGGCGGTCGACCGGTGGTTCCGCACCACGCGGACCGCCGGACGCGCCCGGGCACTCCGGGCGGTCGTCGTGGTGCTGCTCGTCGCCACCTTCGCCGCCGGCTTCGTGCCGGCGGTCCAGAGCTTCGTCACCGCCGGGCGCGGTGCGCTCGCCCTCCAGCCCGAAGGGAACTGATCACCGTGACCGCCACCCCCGACCGACCCACCGTCCGACGTCCGTCGGAGCACCAGCGCCGACGGCGGCGCGCCGCCGCCCTCCTCGGCACGCTCGCCGGTGTGGCCGTGCTGGCGGTGCTGGCGCTCGGCGCCGCCCGCATCGCGTCGGGCGGGCTGCTGGCGTTCCTCGACCGTCCCGCGGGCGTGGGTGCCGAGGCCGACTCCGGTGCGGTGGAGGCGGAGGGGTCGAACACGCCGTCCGCCGACGTTCCGTCGGACGCGCCGTCCGCACCGGACGCAGTCGCGGCCCCCGATCCGGCGGCCCCGCCACCGCCGACCGCTCCGACCGCCGCGCCGGCACCTTCACCCGCTCCCGCTCCCGTGCCGGCCCCGGCTCTGGATCCCGTTCCCCGCCCCCGGGCGAACGCCGGTGGCGGCCAGGGCGGCGGCCAGGGCAACGGCCAGGGCGGCGGTCAAGGCAACGGCCGAGGTGGCGGTCGAGGCAATGGCCAAGGCGGCGGTCAGGGCAACGGCCGAGGCGGCGGTCAGGGCAACGGCCGAGGCGGCGGTCAGGGCAACGGCCGAGGCGGCGGCCGCGGCGGTCAAACGGTCGTCTGATTCGGAAGACGCGGCCGCCGGCCGACCGCCCGGTCAGGCGGCGTCGGACATGCGTCGACCCACTGCGGCCGCCGCCTCCTCGACGGTGATCCGGTGGAGGGCCACGAGGTCGTCCATCGCAATGCCGGTCGTGTATCCACCGGCCAGGACGAAGGCGACCGGCAGGTCGTAGGCCGCCGCCCAGTCGAACACCATCCGCTCCCGCCGGGCCAGGACGTCGGCGGTGATCCCGGCCACTCCACCGGCCCCCTCGTGCGGGTCCATGCCGGCGTTGTAGAGGAGGACGCCGATCCCGCCGGGGTCGGGGACGGCCGCCATGGCGGCGGCCACCACGTCGAGGTAGTCGGACCCGTCGGCGAACGTGAGGCGGGCGTCGGAGCGGGACGCGTACGTGTCGTAGTGCTGGACCGACACGTCGGTCTGGTCGACGCCCGCCAGCTCGGCGGTGAGGGCCGCGGTGCCGCCGCCGCAATGGGCGTCGAGGTCGAGGATGGTGACGCGCCCCGCGCCGTCGGCGAGGGCGGCCCGGGCCGCCACCACGAGGCCGTTGAACGTGCAGTAGCCACTCCCCTCATGGGCCCGGGCGTGGTGCAGCCCGCTCGACAGTGACCCGGCGATGCCGCCCGTGCGCCACGCCGACAGGACGGCGTCGCGTACCCCACCGGTGGAGGCGGTGACGGAGTCCCAGAGCCGATCGTCCCAACCGATCCCGGCGCTCGCCGCCAGGCGGCGCGGCTCACCGGTGCGCACCGCCTCGACGAACGCGGCGTCGTGGACGGCGGTGACCTCGTCGATCGTGGCCGGCGTCGGTGCGACGATGCCGACTCCCGCGACCGGACGCCGCTCGAGGTCCTCGACGAGGTGCAGCGACTTGGTGACGGTCTCCCTGGCGCTCGCCGTCGCGGTGTACGCCGGCGACCAGAAGAGGGGGAGGACGGGGACGGTGGTGGGGTTCATCGGAGCTCCGGACGGGCCGCGGCGTCGATGACGCGCGTTCGGGTGATGCTCCGATGATGACGACGGGGTGGGACACGCCCCGACCCGGCGAACGGCACGCGACGGTTCGGGCGCAGCCGTCAGGCGATGAACGGGTTGCCGTCGCGGGCGTGGCAGACGCGGTTCTGGAACTGCTCGAGGCGGAGGTAGACGCCGGCCAGCGCAGGGTCGTCGGCGAGGGCGACGAAGTCGGGGTCGAGGTTCGTCGGCTCCGGCTGCCAGCCGTTGCGCGCGTACAGGTCGTTGAACCGCTGCTGCGCCTCGACCGCCGCCCAGGCGTCGGCGTGGATCGCCAGCGGCGCGACGAGTGCGGCCCGCCCCGTGAGGGCCAGCAGGCGGGCCAGGTCGGCGGCGACCCGCTTGGGCTTCGTGCTCGAGAGCACGTCGAGGTCGTTGATGCGCGCCTCGATCCGGCAGTAGTCGCGCGCCGACGCCGGGATGCGGTCCTCACGACCGGCTGCGCCGACCGCAGAACCTCCGAAGGCCACCGCAGCAACCACACCGGTCGCGACCAGGTGTCTCAGGATCAGGGCCACCGGGCCGACGCGCCGGGAGGGTCGAGCCACACGTCGGAGCACGCCCGTCACAACCGGTGGACCGCGCTCCGGCATTCCAGCGTTCCGCACCGTCGGCCGGTGCGGGCGGGTCAGGCGGCGTCGGGACCCGGTGCGGCCGGCTCCCCCGACCCATGGGCGAGGCCGTCGCGGAACTCCTTCGACGCCTGCCCCATCGACCGGGCCAGCTTGGGCAGCTTCGCGCCGCCGAAGATCAACAGCACGATCAGCAGCACGATGACGAGTTCGGTGGGACCGAGGTTCACGGGAGTCTCCTGGGGGTTCGGGCGGGAGTGGGGGGAGGGAGAGGGATTGGAGTGAGGGCCATCGTCAGCGACCGACGCTGAAGGTGTCGCGGGTGGTGGCGATGCCCTTGGGCGTGGTCACCGAGATCTTCCCGGTGCGGGAGCCGGTCGGGATCCGGAACGTGATCCTGGTCGAACCCGACACCGTGAACGGCGCCGCCACCCCACCGATCGTGACGCTCGTGGCGCCGGTGAAGTTCGTCCCGGTGAGGGTGACGGTCGTGCCGACCCCGCCCGACGACGGGGTGAACGTCTTGATCGACGGCCCGCCGAGCAACGGCGCGGTCGTCGAGGTCGTCGTGGCCCGGGTGGTCGAGGTGGTCCTCGGACGGGTCGTCGACGTCGTCGTGGCCCGCGTGGTCGAGGTCGTGGTCGGACGGGTCGTCGTCGTGGTCACGGGTGCGACGGTCGTCGTGGTCGTCGGCGGGGTGGGGCCGGCCTGGGCCGCGATCGGCAGACCCCGGAGGCGAAAGCCCGTCAGCTTCGCGATGGCGTTGGTGACCGCCGGGGCGACGGGCGGGACACCCGGCTCACCGACGCCCCCGAGGGCCGCACCGCTCTCGACGATGACCACGTCGACGGCGGCCGGATAGTCGCGCATCCGACCCATGCGGTAGGTGTTGAAGTTCCGGTGGTCGGGGGTGCCGCCCGTGAACGTCATCTGCTGCCAGAGTGCGGCCTGCAGGCCCTGGTGGACGGAACCCTCGATCTGGGCGCGCACCGTGTCGGGATTGACGACCGATCCCGGGTCGATCACCGCGGTGATGCGGCCGACCTTGAAGCCGACGCCGAACGCGCCCGCCACCTCGGCGACCATGCCCACCACGGTGTTGCCGAATCCGACGCACAGCGCCAGACCCCGGGCGTACCCCGACGGGGGTGCGGCGTCCCACCCGGACTCGGCCCGCAACCGGTCGAGGACGGTCCCCACCCGCCGGTGGATCTCGGTGCCCTGGTTGCACAGGTTCTTGCGGAGCTGGAACGGGTCCTGCCCGGTCTGGGTCGCGATGTCGTCGAGGAACGACTCGAGCACGAAGCAGTTCTGGCTGACGCCGATCGACCGCCACCAGCCCACCGGGACGGGGCTCGGATCCTGGATCCACTCCACCAGGCGGTTGGGCACGTTGTAGACGGCGTTGACCATGCCGTCGGCAGCGGAGGCGTCGGCCGTGCCGGGCGTGAGGGAACCCTGGTAGGCCCGCACCGACGGGCTGACGATCCGGGCCTTGAGCGCGGTGATCGCGCCGGACCCGTCGACGGCGGCGTCCATCTGGACGAGCGAGCACGGCCGGTAGACGTCGTGGGTGAAGTCCTCCTCCCGGCTCCACACCAGCTTGACGGGCGTCCCCCGGACCGCCATGGCGACGGTCACCGCCTGCTTGACGTAGTCGGTCTCCAGCCGGCGTCCCAGCCCCCCACCGAGGTAGGTGGTGTGCAGCGTGATGGCGCCCACCGGCATCCCCGTGATCGCGGCCGCAGCCTGCACGCACTTCGTCTGCACCTGCGTGGGCGCCCAGATCTCACAGGTCGAGTCGGTGACGAGTGCCGTGGCGTTCATCGGCTCGAGGGTGGCGTGGGCCAGGTACGGCGTCGAGTAGACCCCGGTGAACTTCTGGTTCAACGGGGCCGCCGCCAGCACTCCCGGGGCGTCCCCGACGACCGGCGTCGTGGCCAGTGTCGTCCCGGTCGCGAGCAACTGATCGGCCTGGGCCCGCATGAGCGTCGAGTCGACGCTCGCGGTCGTCGGGGCGTCGACCCAGGTCACCGGCAGCGAGCGGGCCGCCTGGATCGCGTGCCAGGTGCTGCCGTCGGTGACGACGGCGACCCCACCGGGCACCGGCACCACCTGGACACCGGCCGGCGCCGCACCGACCGACCCCACGGTCTGCCCGACCTTCGGGGCCAGCTTCACGGACGCGTACTTCATGCCGTCGACGCGGACGTCGATGCCGAACCCGGCCGATCCGTTCACCTTGGCCGGCAGGTCGAGCCGGGTCATGGGCTGACCGATGAAGCGGTACGGCGGATGCACCCAGGTGACGTCCGTCGGGTTCATGCCCACCGCCGTGGCGGCGAGGTCGCCATAGGTCCCGACGACGGCACCGGTCGAGATACGTAGGACCCGACCGTTGTCGGCCTTCAGATCGCTGATCGGGATCGACGGGTCGATGGCGTTGGCGGCCCAGATGAGCTTCTGACGGGCGGTTGCGCCGACGTTGCGGAGGTAGTCGTGGTAGGAGCGCACGGCCGTGCTGCCGCCGGTGCTCTGCGAGGTCCCGAGGGTGGTGCCGTTGGCGGGCCGGTTGAGCGCGGGGTCGTACCCACCCAGCACCATGCGCACCGCCGCCCAGTCGACCATCAGCTCTTCGGCGACGAGCATCGGCAGGGCGGTCGAGGTGCCCTGGCCCATCTCGGCGTTCGGGCAGGTGAGCGTGATCGAGCCGTCGGCCCCGATGGTCACGTAGACCCCGAGCACACCACCCGCGCCGGTGGCGCCCGCCCGTTCGAGCAGACCCAGGCCGGGCGCGAGCTGCATCCCCACGACCAGGGCGCCGCCCGCCCCGAGCGCCGAGGTGAGGAAGCCCCGGCGGCTGAACTCCTTCGTCGAGAACCCGTCGGCCTTCGCCAGACCGGTCATCTCGTCGAGCGCGTCGAGGGTGGTCGTCCCACCCCGGCGGCGGATCACAGGATCCCCGCCGCGCGCTTGATGCCCCGCTTCACCCGGGGGTAGGTGCCACACGCACAGAGGTTGGCGATCGCGCCGTCGATGGCCGAGTCGCTCGGCCGGGGGTTCTGCGCCAGGAGCGCGGTCGCGGCCATGAGCATCCCCGACTGGCAGTACCCGCACTGGGGGACCTGCTCGGCGATCCACGCCTGTTGCAGACGATTGCTCAGGTCGGGCGACAGGCCCTCGACGGTCGTGACGGACCGGCCCTGGACCTCGCCGGCGTCGACGTCGCAGGCCTTCTCCAAATGGCCGTCGAGCAGGACGCTGCAAGCACCGCACTGCTCGATGCCGCAGCCGTACTTGGTCCCGGTCAGCCCACAGCGGTCACGGAGGACCCACAGCAAGGGCATCCCGCTGTCGGCGTCGACCGTGACCGGCGCGCCGTTCACCGTGAACGAGATCGTCCCCATCGTGCTCTCCCCACTCGGTGTCCGAACGGGGTATCGGCGCGAACCGGTCCGACCTTGAGTGCGGGCCGGGACCGGGGCCGGCGGGGGTCAGCGGGTGGTGGCGGACCCCGTGGCCGGCCGGTCGAACTCGGCCTGGAGGAGCCGGATCGTCTTCGGTTCGAGGTCCGTCGACATCTGGGCGCTGATGTGCACCGGGTCGCGCCAGACCTGGTAGCCGTTGCGGTAGGCGACGCAGGTCCGGTCGGGGCAGATCTCGTCGGAGAAGTTCCAGACCGTGGCCCCGGTGCGCTCGGCGACCTCCGAGACCAGCCGGTTGGACTTGGCCATCTCGACCCGGCTCTGCAGGGTGAACGGTCCCGGCAGGCACCGTTGCGTGTCGACGATGACCGCCAGGTTCGAGCATTCACGCGGGTCGAGCTCGTAGGGCTTCGGGACGACGTCGACCAGCACCACCCGGCTCCCGGCCGCCTGCAGCCGCTCGACGGCGCGGGTCAGCCCGTCGACGAAGATCCGCTCCTTGGCGCCGACGTCGGCGGTGAACTCGCCGTCGGGGCCCTGGAACTCGAGGGCGACCTTGTAGATGTCCTGGTCGAACGAACCGGCGATGACCACGACGTCGGGCGGGTCGGCGGCCAGGGCGTCCAGCGTCCCGGCGGCGAAGGTCCGGCACTGGTTCGCGATCTTCCCGTGCGCGGGGTCCCACGGGATCTGGTAGTGCAGGTCGGCGAAGACGCACCCCGGTGCGGCCGCGATCTGGAGTGACGACCCGTTGGACTCGGTGGCGCCGATCAGCGCGTTGCCGAACATCGCGGCGTTGGAGTCACCGACCAGGGTCACCGTCCGCGGGGAACCGGTGTGGAAGGTGCAGGCCCCCGCCGGCCGGCGGGAGAGCGGCTTCACGCTGAAGCAGGCCGGCGCGTTGCCCGCCTGGTCGATCTCGCCCTCGGCCACGATCCGGAAGTGCGTCGCCGCCTCCTTGGTCGCCCACGACCGCAGCGGCTTGGCGACGCCGATGGCCAGGATCGGCGCCACGATGCACACCACCGCCAGGACGATCGTCGGTCGGGTCCGGGTCCGGGACGTGGCCCGCAGCGGACGCTCGAGCGCCCGGTACGACGCCCAGGCGGGCACCAGCGAGAGGATCGCGGCGATGACCAGCGGCGTGGTGCCGCCCCCCGGCCAGAAGCCCACCGCGAAGACGATGAACGGCCAGTGCCACAGGTACCACGAGTAGGAGACGTCACCGAGCCAGGTCGCGGGTCGCAGCCACGACGGCGTCACGGACGGATCGCGCGCTCCGGTGGCCGCGGCGGTGGCGCGCGTGCCGGCCCAGATCACCAGGGTGGTCCCGAGCACCGGGACCAGTGCCCAGGCCCCCGGGAAGACGGTCGTGTCGCTGAAGGCGAAGGCCGCCACCAGGATCGCCGCCAGCCCGAGCGCCAGCGCCAGAAGGCGCAACCGCGCGCCGGGGAGCCACCGGACCGGCAGGACCACCAGCGCGAGACCGAGTCCGAACTCCCACGCCCGGGTGAACGGCGAATAGAAGGCGAAGCGCTGCGGGGCGAGGTGCCACACCGTCGTGCGGGTGGACGTGGTGAGGAAGACGCACAGGGCGAACGACACCACGATCATCGCCCCGATGAGCACGCGGGTCGCCGCCAGCGAGCGCGACCGACGCAGCCCGAGCCACCACACCAGGAGCACCAGCACCGGGATGACGAAGTAGAACTGCTCCTCCACCGACAGCGACCAGGTGTGCAGGAGCGGGTTGAGGGTCGCCGACGGGTCGAAGTACCCGGTGGCGGCGGTGCGGTAGAGCCGGAAGTTCGCGCTGAACAGCGCGGCGAAGAGCGCGGTCGGCGACACCTGGTTCACCCCGCCGACGGGCGCCAGCAGCGGGGAGACCACCACGACCACCACCAGCATCACCGCCAGTGCGGGCAGGATCCGCCGGGCCCGGTGGACGTAGAACTCGACCAGGGCCGAGCGCTTCTCCCTTCGCTCGCCGGTGGAGCTGCTCGCCCGGGAGAGGAGGCGGCGTCCGATCACGAACCCGGAGATGACGAAGAACACGTCGACCCCGATGTAGCCGCCGTGCACGACGAACTTCGCGTGGTAGCAGACCACCAACAGGACGGCGAGGCCCCGGAGCGCCTGGACGTCGGGCCGGAAGCCGGTCAGCGGAGCGAGGGTCCCCCACCGCTTCGACGTCGGGACGGGAGGGGCGACGTCGAGAGCGGTCTGGGCCATGCGGCCCGGAGATTACCGGGGGCGACGGGGCGGACGAGGAACGAGCGCCGGGGTCCGGTCGGCGTAGGCGGCGAACTCCGGCCGACGCTCCCGGCTCCGCTGGTCGAGCATCGGGATCGAGGCCCCGAGGAACATGCCCACCATCGCCAGGGGCCCGACCAGGGTCCACCACCAC
The DNA here is from genome assembly GCA_017853455.1 of Acidimicrobiia bacterium. Lineage (GTDB taxonomy): Bacteria > Actinomycetota > Acidimicrobiia > IMCC26256 > PALSA-555 > CAIUKV01. Next base: position 14,311 of record JAFMJM010000007.1, read on the forward strand.
GACGGTGCGGCGGCCACGCCGAACAGCCACACCGACACCCAGAACAGGATCTCCCCGAGGTAGTTGGGGTGGCGTGACCAGGCCCAGAGCCCACGGTCCATGACCTGGCCGGGGGTGCGGACCCGCCGGAACCGACGCATCTGCTCGTCGGCCACGAACTCGAGGAGCGCCGCCCCGACCCCCACCACGGCCGCCACCCAGTCGAGCACCCCGACGGGACGCGTGCCCTCGACCAGGGCGGGCACGAGGGGGAGCGACCCGAGGAACACCACGACGCACGGGAACAGGTGGACCGACGTCAGCGACACGACGATCTTCGGCCCCTTCCCGTAGAGCTCGAGGTACCGCCAGTCCTCGTGGTCGAGGCCCGGCCAGTCGCGGGCCCAGTTGGAGGTGAGGCGGACCCCCCACACCCACACCACGACCAGCACCAGCACGATCCGCAGGCCCGGGACGTCGGGCCCGTGGGCAGCCGCCAGCCACACGGCGGCGAAGGGCGGGAGCACGCTCCACCAGGCGTCGAACATCGAGCCGTTGTCGACGGCGGTCGACCAGACGAAGATCACGAGCGCCGACGCCAGGTACCCGAGCCCCAGTGCGGGAACCGGGTGCTCGGCACCCACCAGCTCGGCCACCGCCCATCCGCCGGCCAGCGCCGTCGCGTAGGCCACGACGATCACCGCGAAGCCCCCCGGGCGTCCGAGCCGCCCACCGATCCCGCGTCCGGTCATGTCCGCACCTCCGTCAGAGCGTCGTCGAGGGCGACGAAGAGCCCGGTCACCTGTTCAGGGGTCGCCACCAGGGGTGGGCACACCGCCACCGTCGTCGGCCCCAGTGCCCGCACGATCACGTTGCGCCGCATCAAGACAGATCGCAACGCGCCGGCGCCGGTTCCGTCGGGCAGGTCGAACGCCCACAGTGCGCCGGTACCGCGCGCCGCGCGCAGCGCACCCGCGTCGACCCGTTCGACCAATCCTTCCCGGAGAGCGTCTCCGATGCGGTCGGCGGCGGCGAGGAGGTCCTCCTCGACGACGATCCGGACGTTCTCCAGCGCCGCGGCCCCGGCGGCGTTCAGGCCCGGCAGGGTCGACCCGCGGCGCAGGACGAACGCCTCGTCGTCCTCGATCACGTCGAGGGTCGAGCCACCCAGGACCACCGCCCCCAGCGGGAGGTATCCGGACGTCAGGGTCTCGCCCATCACCATGACGTCGGGGACCACTCCGTCGCGGGCGCACGCCGACCAGGCCCCGACCCGTCCGAACCCGGTCACCACCTCGTCGACCACGAGGAACGCTCCGTGGGCGTCGCAGAGGTCGCGCAGCGCCGCCAGGTGCCCCGGCGGGTACGGGTGCACCCCACCGGTCGGGTCGACCGGGTCGGCCACCACCGCGGCGATCGACGCGCCCTCCAGCGCGAGCCGAGCGGCGGCGTCGCCCAGGTCGTCGGGCCCGACGCCTCCCATCACTCCCACCCGCGCCCGGTCGCCGCGCAACGCGTGAACCACCCGGACCAGCTCGACCGCGGCGTCGAACGCCTCGGCACCGGTCGCGGTGGGCAGGACCCGACAGTCGTCCATGGGCGTCGACGCCGCGATCAGGGCCGTGCAGCGCTCGACCACCGGGGTCGTGAACACGTCGGCGCTGACACCCTCGAGGACGGCGAGCGCCGATGCGACCTGGTCGGCGATCTCGAACCGGCCGTGGCCGACCGTGCAGTGGAAGTGCCCGGCGGCCGCGTCGAGGTACTCCCGGTCGTCGTCGCCGAAGAGGAGCGCGCCCGACCCCCCGACGATCACCGGGAACTCCTCGGCCGGAGCGGCCGGACGGCTGTGGGGGTGGAGGAACGGACTCCGGGTCACCGACCGACCCCCGCTCCGCCGGCCGAGGCCGATCGCACCTGCCGAGTGCCCCGCATCCGCATGCGCGGAGGCTATCGGAGCCCCAGGGGTGGTCTAGCGTTCCGGGCATGCCCGACCACCCCACCCTGACCAGCCCGGGACGCATCAACTCCCTCGTCCTGCCCAACCGGATCGTGATGCCGGCCATGGACATGAACCTGTCCGACGGCGGACACGTCACCGAGCGCGAGATCGCCCACTACGTCGCCCGGGCCGCGGGCGGCACCGGGCTGGTCATCATGGGGACGGGGGCCGTGGCCTGGCCGGTCGGTGCCACCTCACCCCACCAGCCGGCGTACTCCGACGACCGGTACGTCGAGAGCCTGGCGGTGCTGGTCGACGCCGTCCACGCCGTGGGCGGCCGGATCTGCCCGCAGCTGTGCCACCACGGCAAGACGGCCGGCGTCGACACCGCCGAGGGGCGTCCGCTGCTCGTGCCGAGCGTCCTGCACGACGAACTCGACCTGACGGCGCTCCAGGACTGCACGATGGACGAGCTGATGGGGCTCGCCACGGTGACCCAGGGCAAGAAGCCCACCTACCGCGAGGCCACCGACGAGGACCTGGCGTGGGCGGTGGAGGCGTTCGCCGACGCGGCGGGTCGTGTGCAGGCCGCCGGTGCCGACGCCCTCGAGATCCACGCCGCCCACGGGTACCTGCTGTCGACGTTCCTGTCACCCGGGTACAACCGCCGCACCGACGCCTGGGGCGGCAGCGTGGAGAACCGGGCCCGGCTGGTGTGCGAGGTGGTGCAGGCGGTGCGCGCGCGGGTCGGACCCGACTTCCCCGTCATCGTGCGGATCAACGGGCACGAGTACGGCCCCGACGGTGGCGTGACCGCCGCCGACGCCGCGCTCCAGGCCCGGTGCATCGAGGCGGCGAGCGCTGACGCCATCCACGTGTCGGCCAACGCCCACAACGCCTTCGCCGACTTCACCAAGGGCTCACTGCCCGCCACGGTCGCGCAGTACCGCGAGTTCGCCCGCACCGTGAAGGCCGCGGTCGGCATCCCGGTGATCGCCGTCGGTCGACTCGTCCCCGAGCAGGCCGAGGCGGCGCTCGTCGCCGGCGAGTGCGACTTCGTCGCGATGGGTCGCCAGCAACTCGCCGATCCCGACCTCGCCGGCAAGCTCGCCCGGGGCGACGCAGCCGCCGTCCGCCCCTGCATCAACTGCTACGTGTGCGTCGAGCAGAACTTCTTCGACGGCACCCCGCGTTGTGCGGTGAACCCGGCCCTCGGCCACGAGGAGCGGGCGGCGGTCGTGCCCGCGACCACCCCGAAGCGGGTCGTGGTCGTCGGGGGCGGGCCCGCCGGCTGCGAGGTGGCGCGGCGGGCGGCGCTGGCCGGGCACCACGTCACGTTGCTCGAGCGGAGCCACCGGCTCGGCGGCACCGTCCGCTTCTCCGAGCTCACCACGCCCGACAACGGCCGCATCGTCCGCTGGCTCGACCACGAGCTCGGTCGGTCGACCGTCGACGTGCGCCTCGGCACGGAGGCATCGGTGGCGACCGTCACCGCCCTCTCCCCCGACGTCGTCGTCGTGGCGACCGGTGCGCACCGACCCCGGCCGACCGTGCCCGGCGCCGATCTCCCCCACGTGCGCAGCGGTGACGAGATGAAGGCGATGATCACCGGTGAGGGCGACGCCAAGGTCGGGTTCGCCGCCCGGGCGGCGCTGACGGTGGGCCGGGCGCTCCGGATCACCGACGACGCCGACCGGGTGCGCTCGCTGTCGAAGCGGTGGATGCCCGTCGGCCGCAGGGTGGTCGTCCTCGGCGGCTCCCTCGTCGGGCTCGAGCTCGCCGAGTTCCTGGCCGAGCGGGGCCGGACGGTCACCCTGGTCGAGCCCGGACCCCAGGTCGGACTGCCGATGGCGATGCCGCGGCGCTGGACCGCCGTCGGCCAGGCGCGGACCCTCGGCGTCGAGGTCCTGCGCAACACCGAGGTCATCGAGATCCGTCCCGACGTGGTGGTCGTGCGCGGTCCCGAGGGCGACGAGCGGTCGATCCCGGCCACCGACGTCGTGGCGGCGCTCGCCGCACCCGGCGGCGACCTGGCCGAGCCCCTGCGGGCCGCCGGGCTCGACGTGCGCGTGATCGGCGACGCAGCCGCGGTCGGCTACATCGACGGTGCGTTCCACACCGCCTGGGACGTCGCCGCCACCCTCTGAGGCGTCACCACCCACTTGTTTGGACGTTTCGTGGGGCCAGGGGCCCCCGAAACGTCCAAACAGCGAGTGGGAGCGTGCGACTACTTGGAGATGAGCGGGTCGCGCGGCAGGCCGAGGATCTGCTCGCCGATCTGGTTGCGCTTGATCTCGGAGGTGCCGCCCGCGATCGACAGTGCCCGGTGCGACAGCACCATCGTCGACGAGATGGCGCCGTCGCCGTCGGTGAACACCGCGTCGGGACCGACGAGCTCGGTCATGATCGCCGCCGCCTCGTGGCTGATCTCGGAGATCACCAGCTTCGCGACGTTGCCCTCCGGGCCGGGGCCGGCCCCCATCACGGCGCGGTACGCCGTGCGCAGGTTCATCATGCCCATCGCCTGCTGCGTCGCGATGTAGCGACCGATGCGGGCGGCACCGCCGTCGAGGCGGTCGGGGTGGGCGTCGTGGGGCCCGATCATCATCTCGCCCGGCATCGACATGGCGCCCGACCCACCACCGATGCTCACGCTCTCGTTGCCGAGCGTGGCCCGGGCGACGGTCCAGCCGCCGTCGATCGGACCGACCACGTCGTCGTCGGCGACGAAGACGTCGTTGAAGAAGACCTCGTTGAACTCCCGGCCGCCGCTCGGCATCCGCAGCGGGCGCACCTCGACGCCCGGCGCCTGCATGTCGATCACCATCGTGGTGATGCCCTGGTGCTTGGGCACGTCGGGGTTGGTGCGGATGGTGGCGAAGCCCCAGCGGGCCTCGTGGGCGCCACTCGTCCAGACCTTCTGGCCGTTGATCACCCAGCCGCCGTCGACCCGGGTGCCGCGGGTCTTGATGCCCGCGGCGTCGGAGCCGGCGTCGGGCTCGGAGAAGAGCTGGCACCAGATCAGCCGCTGGTGGAGGGCGTCGGGCACCCACCGGGCGACCTGGTCCTCGGTGGCGTGCTGCACCAGCGTGAGGATGACCCACCCGGTGATGCCGTAGTCGGGGCGCTTCACCCCGGCGGCGGCGAACTCCTGCTCGATGACCAGCTGCTCGATGGCACCGGCGTCGCGGCCCCACGGGGCCGGCCAGTGCGGCATCGCGTACCCGGCCTCGACCATCGCCGCGCGCCGGGCGTCGTCGTCGAGGCCCGTGAGGGTCGCGGCGAACGCCTGCACGTCGGCACGGAACGCCTCGGCCTCCGGCGGGAGGTCGAAGCCGCGCTCGCGCCGGGTGCCCGCCCGGGTGAGGTCGGTGACGTCGGCGGCCGCGACCGCCGGGTCGAGGAACCGGCCGAGCACCGTGGCGCGCCGCAGGTAGAGGTGGGCGTCGTGCTCCCACGTGAACCCGATGCCACCGTGGACCTGGATGTCGAGGTTGGCGCAGAGGTCGGCGGCCTCGGCCGCGAGCGTTGCAGCCATGGCCGCGGTGTAGGAGCGCTGGTCGCCACCGGCCGCGAAGGCGCGGGCGGCGTCCCAGACGGCCGCGGTGGCGAGCTCCGCGGCGACGGCCATGTTGGCGCAGTGGTGCTTGACCGCCTGGTACGTGGCGATCGGACGGCCGAACTGGATCCGGACCTTGGCGTACTCGGCGGCCTGCACCGTGGTGGTCGAGGCGATCCCGGTCGCCTCGGCGGCGAGCAGGACCCGACCGGCGTCACGCAGGGCCTCGGCGGCGCCGACGACCACCTCGGCCGACGCCCCGTCGAGGGTGACCCGGGCGGACGGCCGGGTGGGGTCGAGGTTGCGCGGCGACTCGATCGTCACCCCACCGCCCCGCAGGTCGACGACGGCGACATCGTCACCCACGGGCACGAGCAGCAGGTCGGCGATCGCACCACACAGCACCGAGCCCGCCGGACCCGACGCCGTGCCACCCGCGACCGTCACCGCGGCGCCGAGGGCCAGCGCCGCGCGGAGCGAGCCGTCGGCCAGACCGGGCAGCCACTGCTGCTTCTGGGCGTCGGTCCCGGCGTCGGCGATGGCAGCCCCGGCGATCATCGTCGGCAGGAACGCTCCGGGGGCCAGCGCCCGCCCGAGCTCCTCGGCCACGACGACCGCTTCCTCGAGGGAGTAGCCCGACCCGCCGTACTCCTCGGGCAGGTGGAGCCCGAGCCAGCCGAGCTCGGCGGCCGCGCCCCAGAACGACGGGTCGCCGTCGGGCGCGCCGTCGAGGAGGGCCCGGGCGGCGGCGAGGGAGCCGTGCTGGGCGAGGAAGTCCCGAACCGAATCGGCGAGGGCGCGGTGGTCGTCGGTGATGGCGATGGGCATGGCCACAACCTATCCGCCGCCCGGCGGGCCTTCCGCCGTCGGCTCCCGGACCGGACCGGACCGGGCCGGCGCCCGGGAGCGGATCAGCGCACGATGCGCCGGAAGGTGCAGTTCACCCGCTCCCCCACCGCGTGGCGGGTCTTCGGGACGGAGTGCTCCCAGAGGGCCTGGGTCGTGCCCCGCATCACCAGGACGTCACCGTCGCCGAGGACGACGTCGTGACGCTCGGCGTGGTCGTCGCGCCGTCGCAGGGCGAAGACGCGCGGCGCTCCGAGGCTGACGCTGGCGATGACCGGGTCGCGCCCCAACTCGGGTTCGTCGTCGGCGTGCCACGCCAGGCCGTCGGCACCGCTGCGGTAGCGGTTGCACAGCACGCTGTCGAACTCGGCGGCGGCGAAGTGCTCGGCGACGGTGCGCAGGGCGAGCAGCGGCGGGATCCACGCCTCGGGCACCAACAGCAGCCCCGAGTAGGTGTACTCGGTGTCGGGGTCGCCGTACCAGGCCTGCAAGCGCGGGATCGGCACCTCCCGGCCGTACATCCGCAACGAGTCGTGGCGCCATTCGACCTGGTCGCAGAGGGCCGCCAGCACCGGACCGGTGACGTCGGGGGCGAGCGCGCCGCGGATCACCGTGACGTCGGCACCGGGCAGGTCGAGGTGCTCGGGCCCGTCGGCGAACAGGTCGGTCTGGGTCACGTCCCCTCCCGACCGCCACCGACACCCGCCGCGACGCGCGAGAACCGCAGCACGCCGTCGGGCACGGGATCACGGAGAAGGCGACGGCGGTCGGCCCGCACGTCCATCGCCACCGACCACACGCCGGTGCCCTGCCGGGGGAACCGGTCGAGGGCCCGCTGGACGTATCCGGAGGTGAAGTCGAGCATCGGCGAAGTGGGCATGTCGGGGTCGTCGGGGGTGGCCACCGCGGTGGTGAAGTGGCCCCGCCGCATGTAGCCGAGGCACCGGCAGAGCCAGGCGGCCACGAGATCGACCTTCAGCGTCCACGACGCGTTGGTGTACCCGAAGACGAAGATCAGGTTCGGGACCCCGGAGAGCATCGTGGCCTTGTAGACGAGACACTTCCCCGGCTCGACCCGCTCCCCGTCGACGACGAGCTCCACACCCCCCAGCGCCAGCAGCTCGAGTCCGGTGGCGGTGACCACCACGTCGGCGTCGAGGTCGAGGCCCGATCCGGTCCGGACCCCGGTCTCGGTGAACGTGTCGACCGTGTCGGTCACGACCGACGCCCGGCCCGCCGAGATCGCCTCGAAGAGGTCACCGTCGGGGGTGAGGCACACCCGCTGGTCCCACGGGTCGTACCGCGGCGTGAAATGGCGGGCGACGTCGTAGCCCGGGGGCAGTCGCCGGGCGACCCCACCGATCAGGAGCCGTCGGGCGAGACGCGGGAAGCGCCGGATGAGCCGGTACGAGAGACCTTGCCCGAACGCGTTCTTGCGCCGGGTCCAGGCGTAGGCGCGTTCCGCGGGGAGCCACCGGCGGAGTCGGTTCGCGAACCGGTCCTGACGAGCCAACGCGGCGTAGTAGGTGGGCGAGCGTTGGAGCATCGTGACGTGGTCGGCGGTCCCGGCCAGCGCCGGCACGAGGGTCGCGGCGGTGGCGCCGCTCCCGATCACGACCACCCGCTTCCCCGCCACGTCGAGGTCGGACGGCCAGGTCTGCGGGTGGACGATCGCACCACCGAACCGCTCCCGACCCGCGAACCCGGGGTCGTGGCCGTGGTCGTAGCGGAAGTACCCGGTGGCCGCCACGACCCAGCGGGCCGAGAGACGCACGTGACCCGCCGGAGCGACGGCGTCGACGGTCCAGCGGGCGGTTTCCGACGACCACTCCACCCGCTCGACCCGGTGGCCGAGCCGCACGGTCGGGCGCAGACCGCCTTCGTCGAGGGCCTCCTCGAGGTAGCGCAGGATGGCCGGACCGTCCGCGATGGCGTCGTCGTCGGTCCAGGGCTTGAAGTCGTAGCCGTAGGTGTGGAGGTCGGAGTCGGAGCGCACCCCCGGGTAGCGGAAGAGGTCCCAGGTCCCTCCGATCGCGTCACGCGACTCGAGGATCACGACGTCGAGGTCGGGAAACGCGGCACGGAGGTGCCGGGTGACGCCGATGCCGGACAGGCCGGCCCCGATCACGACGACGTCGACGGTCTCCACCGCCGAGACGCTACGACCCCGTGCGGCG
>JAFMJM010000168.1 GCA_017853455.1 Acidimicrobiia bacterium
CGTCGAGGTTGTGCTCGATCACGAGGACCGTGTTGCCGGTGTCGACGAGGCGCTGGAGCACGCCGAGCAGACGCCGGACGTCCTCGAAGTGCAGCCCGGTCGTCGGCTCGTCGAGGATGTAGATCGTGCGGCCGGTCGAGCGCTTGCCGAGCTCGGCAGAGAGCTTGACCCGCTGGGCCTCGCCGCCCGAGAGCGTGGGCGCTGGCTGGCCCAGCCGCACGTAGCCGAGTCCGACGTCGACCAGGGTCTGGAGGTGGCGGGCGATCGTGGGCTGGTTCTCGAAGAAGCCGAGCGCCTCCTCGATCGACAGGTCGAGCACCTCCGCGATGTTCTTGCCCTTGAACGTGATGTCGAGGGTGTCGCGGTTGTAGCGCGCCCCCTTGCAGACCTCGCACGGGACGTAGACGTCGGGGAGGAAGTGCATCTCGATGCGGATGGTGCCGTCGCCCTGGCAGGCCTCGCAGCGACCACCCTTGACGTTGAACGAGAAGCGACCAGGCAGGTAGCCCCGGACCTTGGCCTCCTGGGTGGACGCGAAGAGAGTGCGGATCTTGTCGAAGACCCCGGTGTAGGTGGCGGGGTTCGATCGCGGCGTGCGGCCGATGGGCGACTGGTCGATGTTGATGACCTTGTCGAGGTGCTCGGCGCCCTCGACGGTCTTGTGCCGGCCGGGTACGTCGCGCGACCGGTAGATCCGCTGCATCAGGGCCCGGAACAGGATGTCGTTGACGAGGGTCGACTTGCCGCTGCCGCTCACGCCCGTGACGGCGACGAAGCAGCCGAGGGGGAACGCGACGTCGATCCCGGTGAGGTTGTGCTCACGGGCGTCGCGGACGACCAGCCGGGCGTCGCCGGGCGGGCGCCGGTGCTCGGGCACCGCGACCTGCTCCTTGCCGGAGAGGTAGCGGCCCGTCACGGAGTCCTTGGCCTTCAGGATGTCCTTCAGAGATCCCGACGCCACGACGGCACCGCCGTGCTCCCCCGCCCCGGGACCGATGTCGACGATGTGGTCGGCGATCCGGATGGTCTCCTCGTCGTGCTCGACCACGATCACGGTGTTGCCGAGGTCGCGAAGCCGGACGAGGGTGTCGATGAGACGCTCGTTGTCGCGCTGGTGCAGCCCGATCGACGGCTCGTCGAGGACGTAGAGCACACCCACCAGCCCGCTGCCGACCTGGGACGCCAACCGGATCCGCTGGGCCTCGCCACCGGCGAGGGTGCCCGACGACCGGTTGAGGTTGAGGTAGTCGAGGCCGACGTCGAGCAGGAAGCGGAGGCGCTCGTTGACCTCCTTGCAGACCTGCTCGGCGATCATGCGGTCACGTTCCGACAGGTCGAGGGCGGCCATGAACTCGGCCGCCCGTCCGATCGACATGTCGCCGACCTCGTGGATGCTCTTGCCGCTGACGGTGACGGCGAGCGACGCCGGGCGGAGCCGGGCACCGGCGCACGCGGGGCACGGCACCTCGCGCATGTAGCCCTCGATCTGCTCCCGGGCCCGGTCGCTCTCAGCCTCGGTGTGGCGCCGCTCCAGCCACGGCACGACGCCCTCGAACGCCGTGTTGTAGGAGCGCTGCCGGCCGTACCGGTTGCGGTACCGGACGTGCACCTCCCGGGACCCGGTGCCGTGCAGGATGGCCGTCCGGGCCTTCTTGGGCAGCTTCTTCCAGGGGGTCGTCACCTCGAAGCCGAACTCGTCGGCCACCGAGTCGAGGATCCGGTCGAAGTAGCGGCTTCGGAACCCGCCCCACGGCGCGATGGCGCCCTCCGACAGGCTCAGGTCCTCGTCGGGGACGACCAGCTCGGGGTCGACCTCGAAGCGGGTGCCGAGGCCGTCGCAGCGCTCGCAGGCCCCGTACGGGGAGTTGAACGAGAAGTTCCGCGGTGCGAGCTCGTCGAACGAGATCCCGCAGTGGCTGCACGCCAGGTGCTCGGAGAACGTGAGGATCTCCGGCTCGTCGCCGTCGGTGGGCTCGTCGTCGCGGGGGACGATCTCGATCTCGGCGACCCCCTCGGCGAGACGCAGGGCCGTCTCGAGGGAGTCGGTGAGGCGGCGCTCGATGCCGGCCCGGCGCACCAGGCGGTCGACCACGACCTCGATGGTGTGCTGCTCGTAGCGGGCCAGCCGGGCGGCGTCGCCCCCGGAGACGAGGTCGGCCAGCTCGTGCGACTCTCCGTCGATCCGGACCCGGGAGAAGCCCTGGCCCGACAGCTCCTTGAACAGACCCTCGTACTCGCCCTTGCGCCCCCGCACCACCGGGGCCAGCACCTGGAACCGCGTGCCCTCGGGCAGGTCGAGGATCCGGTCGACGATCTGTTGCGGGGTCTGGCGGGTGATCACCCGCCCGCACTCGGGGCAGTGCGGCACCCCGATCCGGGCGTAGAGGAGCCGGAGGTAGTCGGAGATCTCGGTGATCGTGCCGACCGTCGAACGCGGGTTGCGTGACGCCGACTTCTGATCGATGGAGATCGCCGGCGAGAGGCCCTCGATGAAGTCGACGTCGGGCTTGTCCATCTGCCCCAGGAACTGGCGGGCGTAGGCCGAGAGCGACTCGACGTAACGGCGCTGACCCTCGGCGTAGATGGTGTCGAAGGCGAGCGACGACTTGCCCGAGCCCGACAGTCCGGTGAAGACGATGAGCCGGTCGCGGGGCAGGTCGAGGTCGACGTCCTTCAGGTTGTGCTCGCGAGCACCCCGGACCCTGATCGTCTCCGCCACGGCTCCGCAGGGTACCGGCGGAGCGGACCTCAACCGGCCGCTCGGAGCTCCCGCTTCAACTCGGTGATCTCGTCGCGGAGGCGGGCGGCCTCCTCGAAGCGGAGCTCCTTGGCGGCCTCGTGCATCTCGTCCTCGAGCGACCGGATGAGTCGGCCGAGCTCCTCGGGGGCGACGCCGGCGAGGTCGAAGACGGCCGAGCCCTTGGCCCGGGAACCCCGGCTGCCGCTCCCCCGGCCGCGGCCCGCCGGAGCGTCGTCGCCGTCGTCGGCCCGCGCCCGGACCATCTCCATGATGTCGGTGACCTTCTTGCGGACGGTCTGCGGATCGATGCCGTGCTCGGTGTTGTAGGCCATCTGGAGCATCCGCCGGCGCTGGGTCTCCGAGATGGCCCGGCGCATGGAGTCGGTGACCTGGTCGGCGTACATCACGACCTGCCCGTCGACGTTGCGGGCTGCCCGACCGATCATCTGCACGAGGGAGGTCTCCGAGCGCAGGAAGCCCTCCTTGTCGGCGTCGAGGATCGCCACCAGCGACACCTCAGGAAGGTCGAGGCCCTCGCGCAGCAGGTTGATGCCCACGAGCACGTCGAACTCGCCGAGCCGCAACGACCGGAGAATGTCGACCCGCTCGAGGGTGTCGACGTCGGAGTGCAGGTACCGGACCCGGACGCCCGACTCCAGCAGGTAGTCGGTGAGGTCCTCGGCCATCTTCTTGGTCAGGGTCGTCACCAGGACCCGTTGCTCGCGCTCCTCCCGACCCCGGATCTCGGCCAGGAGGTCGTCGATCTGGCCCTTGGTGGGCCGGACGACCACCTCGGGGTCGATGAGACCCGTGGGGCGGACGATCTGCTCGACGATCCGGGTGGAATGCTCGAGCTCGTAGGGCCCGGGGGTCGCCGAGAGGAAGACCACCTGGCCGACCTTCTCGACGAACTCGTCGAAGCGCAGGGGCCGGTTGTCCATCGCCGAGGGGAGCCGGAAGCCGTGCTCGACCAGGGTCTCCTTGCGGGAGCGGTCGCCCTCGAACTGGCCCCGCAGCTGGGGCACCGTGACGTGCGACTCGTCGAGGACGACGACGACGTCCTTCGGGAAGTAGTCGAGCAGGGTGTACGGCATCTCCCCGGGCTTGCGCCCGTCGAGGTGCCGGGAGTAGTTCTCGATGCCCGAGCACACCCCGATCTCACGCAGCATCTCGAGGTCGTAGGTGGTGCGCATCCGGAGCCGTTGGGCCTCGAGCAGCTTGCCCCGGGTCTCGAACAGCGCCAGTTGCTCCGCCAGTTCGGCCTCGATGCCCTCGATGGCGGTGCCCATCCGCTCGCGTGAGGTCACGTAGTGCGACGCCGGGAACAGCACCAGCCGCTCGAGCTCCTCGACGACCTCGCCCGTGAGCGGGTCGACGCTCACCACCCGCTCCACCTCGTCGCCGAACATCTGGAGCCGCACCGCGTGCTCCTCGTAGGCCGAGAAGATCTCGATGGTGTCGCCGCGCACCCGGAACTTGTTGCGGGCGAAGGTGTAGTCGTTGCGTTCATACTGCAGCTCCACCAGCCGGGCCAGGATGCTGCGCTGGTCGCGCTCCTCCCCCACCTCCACGACCAGGCACTGCTGCTCGTACTCGTCGGGGGCGCCGAGCCCGTAGATCGCCGAGACCGACGCCACGACGATGACGTCGCGCCGGCTCATGATGGCGCTGGTCGCCGAATGCCGGAGCCGGTCGATCTCGTCGTTGATCGACGAGTCCTTCTCGATGTAGGTGTCGGTCGTCGGCAGGTACGCCTCGGGTTGGTAGTAGTCGTAGTACGAGACGAAGTACTCGACCCGGTTCTTCGGGAACAGCTCCCGGAACTCGCTGGCGAGCTGCGCGGCGAGGCTCTTGTTGGGGGCGAGGACGATCGTCGGTCGCTGCACCGCCTCGATCACCCCGGCGATGGTGAACGACTTGCCCGATCCCGTGATGCCGAGCAACGTCTGGAAGCGCTCTCCCGAGCGGAGGCCGTCGGCGAGGGCGGCGATGGCCGCCGGCTGGTCGCCCGCCGGCGCGAACTCGGAGACCATCTGCAGCGGCGGCACGCCCCGATGCTACGGCGCCCCACCCGGCAGCGTTCGTTCGTTCGTCGTGCCCCCTGGCACGGACGATCGAACAAACGCTAGGAGCGGGTGGTGAGGGAGGACCAGATCTCGTCGACCTGGGCCTCGAGGTGGGCGCGGTCGCCCGAGTTGTCGATCAGGTGCGTGGCGATCGCCCGGCGCTGCTCGTCGGTCGCCTGCTTGGCCATGCGGGCCTCGGCGTCGGCCCGGGGCACCCCGCGGCCCTCGAGGCGCTCGAGCCGGAGCTCCCGAGGTGCCTCGACCACGATCACGAACTCGTACCCGCGGCTGGCGGCCGTCTCGGACTCGACCAGGAGGGGCACGTCGCAGACCACCACGGCGTCGTCGGGCGCCGCCTGCATGCGCCGCAGGAACTCCTCACCGACGGCCGGGTGCGTGATCTCGTTGAGGGCCGCCGTCCCCTCCTCGGTGGCGAACGCGAGCTCGGCGAGGCGGGCCCGGTCGAGGCGGCCGTCGGGTCCGACGACCTCGGGGCCGAACCGCTCGACCAGCGCGGCGAACGCGGGCTGTCCGGGCTCCACGACGTCTCGGGCGACCTGGTCGGCGTCGACGATCACGGCGCCCCGCTCGGCGAGGAGCGCCGCCACGGTCGACTTGCCGCTTCCGATCCCACCGGTCAGTCCCACGAGCAGCACGGGCCGAATCTAGCGCCGTGGGGAATCGCGAGATTGTGCTCGAGGTCGGTGACGTGGTGCCGATGTTCTTCTCGGCAAGGGCGAACCGCGTACCTGCTCCCGGAACCGGGTGTTCACGAC
>JAFMJM010000169.1 GCA_017853455.1 Acidimicrobiia bacterium
TCACGGAACGGGTGTTCTCGCGTCCCGGCATGGGGACCCTGCTGCTCACCTCGCTCCGCGACGGTGACACGGCGATGCTCATTCCCTGGATGATGGTGGTGGGCATCGCCGTCATCGGGTTCAACCTGATCGCCGACGTGGCCTACGCGGCCCTCGACCCCCGGGTGCGCGTCACGTGATCGGCGACGTGCTCGAGGAGGCGACCGGCGCCATGACCACCCGGCCCAGCGCCGGCTGGTGGCGGCGGCTGCTCCGGCGTCCGGTGGCGGTCGTCGGCCTGGTGGTGCTGACGGTGTTGGTCCTGGCCGCCCTGTTCGCACCGTTGCTGACTCCGTACAGCCCCGCCCCGACCCTCAGTCGGGCAGTGCTGGCCGAGGCGCGCCAGGGTCCGTCGTGGCAGCACCCGTTCGGTACCGACAAGCTGGGCCGCGACCAGTTGACCCGAGTCCTCTACGGACTGCGGGTGTCGCTCGTGGTGGGCGTCGGCGTGGCCCTGGTGTCGGTCGTCGTCGGTGTGGCCATCGGGGCGTGGGCCGGATGGCGGCGGGGCTGGGTCGACGCCGTCCTGATGCGGATCACCGACCTGTTCCTCGTGGTGCCCGGGCTCGTGGTGCTGCTCATCGTCGCGAGCAACCCCGAGCCGACGTTCTTCGGCTGGTTCGCCCTGCCACCAGCGACCGGGGTGGTGGGCATGGTCCTCATCATCTCGGCGCTCGGGTGGATGCCGATGGCCCGGATCGTGCGGGGCGAGTTCCTGTCGCTGCGCGAACGGGAGTTCGTCGACGCCTCGGTCACGTCGGGCGCGGGCGGCGTGCGGATCGTGGTGACCCACCTCCTGCCCAACGTGATCGGCCCGATCGTCGTGTTCGCCACCCTGGCGGTGGGGTGCGCCATCCTCGAGGAGTCCGTGCTGTCGTTCCTCGGCGCGGGCATCCAGCCGCCCGCCGTCTCCCTCGGCCAGATGATCTCCGACGCCGAGGACACCGTCGGCACCAGTCTGTCGTACCTGATCCTCTACCCCGGTCTCGTGCTGTTCGCCCTGGTGCTGGCGGTGAACCTGGTCGGCGACGGTCTCCGTGACGCCCTCGATCCGAAGGCCGACCGGTGAGCACCGGAACCCGGACACCGGTGCTCGAGGTGACCGACCTGGTCGTGGAGGTCGCCGGTGCGCGCCGACACGATCCCGGCGTCCGCCTGGTCGACGGCGTGTCCCTGCGGATCGACGGCGGTGAGACCGTGGCGTTGGTGGGGGAGTCGGGGGCGGGCAAGACGATGATCGCCCTGGCGGTCATGCAGTTGCTCCCCCCACGGGTGCACATCACCGGTGGTTCGATCCGCCTCGACGGGACCGAACTGGTCGGGGCGTCGACCGAGGTGGTCCGGGCGGCCCGGGGCTCCCGGATGGCGATGGTGTTCCAGGACCCGATGTCGTCGCTGCACCCGGCGTACCGGGTGGGGGACCAGGTCGCGGAGGTGCTGACCGCCCACGACGTGCTGCCGGACCGTCGGGCCGCACGGGACCGAGCGGTCGAGCTCCTGGCGTCGGTCGGCATCCCCGACGCGCCGTCCCGGGCCCGGGAGTACCCGCACCAGTTGTCGGGCGGCATGCGGCAACGGGTGATGATCGCCATGGCGATCGCCGACGACCCCCACCTGTTGATCGCCGACGAGGCCACGACGGCCCTCGACGTCACGGTGCAGGCCCAGGTGCTCGACGTGCTGCGCGCTGCGCAACGGCGGACCGGGGCGGGGATGCTGGTCGTCACCCACGACCTGGGGGTGGTGGCGGGCCTCGCCGACCGGGTGGTGGTGTGCTACTCAGGTCGGATCGTCGAGGAGGGCCCGGTCGACACGGTGCTCCGTGCGCCCCGGCACCCCTACACCGAGGGCCTCCTGGCCGCCGTCCCCCGACTCGATCCCGACGCCCCGGCTCCCGTGCCGATCCCGGGTCAGCCGCCCGACCCCGCCGCCCGCCCGGCGGGTTGCGCCTTCCGCGACCGCTGTCCCCAGGCCGACGCCGAGTGTGCGACGACGCGGCCGGACCTCTCCGTCGGCGGCCCCGACCTCCGGGTCGCCTGTCACCACCCGGTGGGTGGGCGATGACGGCTCTCGTGGTGGAGGTCGTCGACCTCGTGAAGCACTTCCCGGTGCGCACCGGGACGTTCGAGCGCGCCGACGCCGACCGGGTGGTCCACGCCGTCGACGGGATCTCGTTCTCGGTCGGTCGCGGCGAGACGCTGGCGTTGGTGGGGGAGTCGGGCTGTGGCAAGACGACCACCGCCCGACTGCTCCTGCGCCTGCTCGAACCGACGTCGGGAACGATCCGCGTGGCGGGCGACGACGTCGGGCAGGCCCACGGCCGGGCCCTCGCCCCGTTGCGGAGCCGGGTGCAGATCGTCTTCCAGGATCCGACGGCGTCCTTCGACCCCCGCCGGCGGATCGGCGCCTCCGTGGCCGAGCCGTTGGTCGCCCAGGGACGACGGGGCGAGGTGTCGGCCGCGGTGCCCGAGTTGCTCCGGCTGGTCGGGCTCGACCCGGCCTTCGCCGATCGTTACCCGCACCAGCTGTCCGGCGGGCAGCGCCAGCGCGCCGCCGTCGCCCGGGCCCTGGCGGTCGGCCCCGACCTGGTGGTGCTCGACGAGCCGGTGAGCGCCCTCGACGTCTCCGTGCAGGCCCAGGTGCTCGACCTCCTGGCCGACCTCCAGGAGCGGCTCGGGACCGCCTACCTGCTGATCAGCCACGACCTGGCGGTCGTGCGCACCGTGGCCGACCGCGTGGCCGTCATGCACCTGGGGCGGATCGTCGAGGACGGGACGGCGGCCCGGGTGTTCGCCGATCCGGTCCACCCCTACACCGAGGCGCTGCTCTCGGCGGTCCCCGATCCCGACCCGGTCCGGGAGCGGAGCAGGGAACGGATCGTGCTGGTGGGCGACCCGCCGAGCCCCGTCGACCCGCCGTCGGGCTGTCGCTTTCGGACCCGGTGCCCGGTGGTGGAGCCGGTCTGTGCCGTCACCGATCCGGATCTCGTCGCCATCGCCAGCGCCCACCGGGTGGCCTGCTCGGTGCGCGCTCCGGACGGACACCGGTCCGACGAGCCGACTGGCTAGGTTGCCCCCATGACCCTTCCTCGCCTCTCCATCGGGCTCCCGCCCGGCCCGAACAACCTCGAGGTCGCCCGGGTGGCGTCCGAGCTCGGGTGCGCACGCATCTGGCTCTACGACTCCGCTGCCCTCTACGAGGACATCTGGATCTGGCTCGACCGGATCGCGCGAGACACCGACATCGACATCGGCACGGCGGTGCTGGTACCCAACCTGCGCCACGTGATGACGACGGCCTCCGCGATCGCCACGATCGAAGGTGCCCACCCGGGCCGCCTGGCCTGTGGGTTCGGCACCGGCGCCACCGCCCGCTGGGTGCTGGGCAAGGGCGCGCTGTCGTGGGCGACGACCCGCCGCTACGTCGAGACCCTCCGGGCGCTGCTCGCCGGTGAGGTCGTCGAGATCGACGGCGTCAAGACCCAGATGAACCACTACCCGGGGCTCGCTCCGGAGCGCCCGATCCGCACCCCGCTCCTCCTCAGTGCCTTCGGCAAGAAGGGCGTGGAGATCGCCAACGAGATCGCCGACGGCATCATCGACACCCTCGACGTGCCGCGCGACCTGGCCTGGCACGTGCGGATGTTCAACGGCACCGTGGTGACCGACGGCGAGGACCCCGAGTCCGATCGGGTCAAGGAGGCGTGCGCCCCGTGGCTGGTCGTGTCGTACCACGGCGCGTACACGATGAACCCCGACATCGTCGACAACCTCCCCAACGGCGCCGCCTGGCGGGCGTCGATCGAGGCCGCCCGCCCCGACGGTGAACGCCACCTCGCCGCCCACGAAGGCCACGTCACCCACCTCACCGACCGCGACCGCGAGCTCGCCCTCGAGGGAGCGTGGTCGATGAAGGGTCCCGGGTTCACCTGGATCGGCACCCCGGACGAGATCCGCGCCCGCGCCGAGAAGGCTGCGGACGCAGGCGTCTCCGAGATCCTCTACACGCCGGCCGGACCCGACGTCGTCGGCGAGGTCCGGCGGATGGCCGAGGCGTTGGCGGGCTGAGTCGCCCGCCACCTCACGGCTGGAAGAAGCAGGGGCTGGTCGCGCCCTTCGGCCGGGCGTCGAGGGGAACCTGCAGCTCCTCGACCGTCGGGCCGATCTCGGCCGCCAGGTCGTCGAGCGGCTCGAGGTCGAAGCCGTAGACCTCGGCGGCGTTGCCGGCCAGCACCTTGCGCAGGTCGGCCTCGTCCCAGTCGTGGAACGACAGACGCAGCGCTTCACGGGAGAACGGCGACGAGCCTTCGTGGTGGGGGTAGTCGCTGCCCCACATGACCTTGTCGACGCCGATCTGCTTGAGGGCATTGGCCTCACGCGGGCTCGGGAACGACGCCCCGATCCAGACGTTGCGCTGGAAGTACTCCGACGGAAGCATCGGCAGGACGGCGTCCGTGTCGATGCCGAGCTCGCCCATGCGGCCGTTGGCGATCTGGTGGTGGAAGGCGTCCATCCGGCGCAGGGCGTCACCGAACCAGCCCGAGCCCTGCTCGGTGAAGATCACCTTGAGGGTGGGGAAGCGCTCGAACACGCCCGACATGATCATGTGCCACAGGGCCCGGTTGCAGAAGAACGACGTCTCCATCGCGAACAGGAACGGCCGGATCTTGGTGTCGGGGTAGTTGGGCAGCCCGGTTCCACCGGAGTGGTGGGTCAGCGTCACGCCGAGCTCCTCGCAGACGGCCCAGAGGCGGTCGTAGTGCTCGGTGAACAGGGGGGAGATCCAGGGCGTGTCGGGGGAGACGCCCGGCAGGAGCATGTGCCGGATGCCCATCGAGTGGCAGGTGCGCACGTCGGCGATCGCCTCGTCGACGTCGTTGAGGAAGAACTGCCCGAGCCCGACCCGACGCTGGGGGTGCCGGGCCTGGAAGTCGGCCAGCCAGCGGTTGTGGGCCCGGATCCCGACCAAGCGGATCGGCAGGTCCTCGTTGGCCGGTGCCGGTGCGATCACCACGCCGGTGGGGAAGAACGGCGGGACCGTGTTGGGGAACACCACCTCGCCGGCCACGCCCTCGGTGTCGAGGTCGCCGTTGCGGCGGTCGTCGTCCCAGTTGCGGCTGCGGCCGTCGTCCTGGAGGTCACGGAACGGGTTGGAGTACTTGCCCCGCCAGGCGTCGAAGTCGTCGACGTACTCCTTCGGCAGGTACTCCCGGTACTCGGCGTGGCTGCCCCCGGCGTGGCAGTCGGACGAGATGATCGTGTACCGGCGGGTGGCGGTGGTGGTCACGGGGCGCTCCTCGATTCGGGCCTGCCCCGAGGCTAGGACACGCCGGCCCGGACGGGCGCACCTGCCCGGGCGGTTGGGAACGGTCTGGGGAGTTTGGCCCGAAGGCTCCGACCCGGTCGGTCCGGCACTCCGGTCGCTACAATCTCCGCTCCACGTCGGAGTGGCGGAATCGGCAGACGCGCTAGCTTGAGGGGCTAGTGCCCGTAAGGGCGTGGGGGTTCAAGTCCCCCCTCCGACACCA
>JAFMJM010000170.1 GCA_017853455.1 Acidimicrobiia bacterium
TCGGGGACGCCGAGGCCGACGAGCACGCGGGCGCAGTGCTGCTGGAGGCGATCGGCGGGAACGAGCGTGATGTCGGTGGGCACGGGGGAAGTTATATCAATTCGCCAGGGGCGCCGTCCGGGCCCGGACGCGACTCGGCCCCGGGATCGCTCCCGGGGCCGAGGTCGCAGTGCTGGGTGACGCGGTGGTGCTTACGTCACTTGGCGGCGGTGGTGGCGGTGGTCCCGGCCACCGTGGTCACCGCACCGACGATCTCCGCCGGCGGGATGTACTCCGACACGTAGTTCTTGAGCAGCTTCTTCGAGCCGTCGGTGTTCCACTTGAACACCGTGACCGAGCGGCCCAGGACGTTGTTCTTGTCGGCCTTGTAGGTGCAGACCCCGTCGTACGGGTTGGCCGCGATCCACTTGATGATGGCCGCGTGGTCGGTCCCGACCGCCTCGACGGCCTTCGTGCCGTAGTGGAAGGCGTCGTACACCTGTGCCGCCGAGTAGTTCGGCGAGTAGTTGTACTTGGCCTTGAAGTCCTTCGTGAAGGTCTTGGCGGCCTTGCTCTTCTCGAGCTCGGGCACGCAGTCGTCGACCCCGACCAGGTTGGCCGTGTTGGTGATCGTCTTGGCGTCGACCGCGAGGCCGAGGCTGGCACCACCGATGATCGGCACGTTGACGCCGTTGTCCTGCATGTTCTTGACGAACACGCCGAACGGGTTCGGGTAGTCGAAGCCGACGATCCCGTCGACCCCGGCGTTCTTGAACGCCAGGACCTGCTGGGTGAGGTCGGCGTCGGCGTAGCCGTTGGTCTGGACGGTGACGATCTGGCACGACGGCGTCTCGGCCGCGGTCGCCTTGGCGACGGTGGTCGAGTCGGTGCCGAACGGCAGGTTGACCGCCAGGATGCCCACCTTCTTGAGCTTGAGCACCTTGCAGGCGTAGTCGGTGGCGACCTTGGCCGTGGTGTCGTTCAGCGGGCGCAGGAGGAACATGTTCGCTCCACCCTGGGCGGCCGTCTTGATGCCGGTGGCCGGCGACGCCAGCGTGAACGTCGGCAGGCCGGAGGCCACGACGTCAGGCGCGATGGCGAACTGCTGGCTGGCGGTCATGCCCACCCAGAAGTCGGGGTTGGCGGCCTTGACCTTCTCGAAGGCGACCTGCTCGGCCGGCACCGAGACGCTCTGGCCCGGGAACCGCTCGTAGTTGACGGTCCAACCCTGCTTGGTCAGATCGGCCACGGCGAGCTGGGCGCCGTCCTCGAACTGCGGAACCGCCTGGGCGGACTCCCCGACCTTCTCGTAGTTCCCCACGATGTGGACGGCCTTGGCCTTCTTGGCGGCCCCGGCGGGACCGGCGATGGCTGCAAACGATGCGAGCGAGGCGGCTGCCACGCAGGCGATCGCGACGTACTTGAGTTTCCTCAAGGTGATGTACCCCCTGTGTCTCTCGCCGGTTCATCCCGCCGAGTAATGGAGATTCTTAGCAGCAACCGGGCGGATGTGACCATCGTCACCCGTCATGCGCCGCCCGCTACCATGAATCGAGTTCAGGACGAACGGGCGGCGGGGACGCCCCGGTCGGTCCGATCAGTCCGCCGGGCGCTCCAATGCGACCTCCTCGGCCGCCAACGCCGGCTCCTCACCGAGGTAGGAGGCCACCAGGGCCTCACGGTCGGCGAGGTCGGCCGCCGTGCCCTCGAGCACGATCCGGCCCCCGACCAGAACCGCCGCCCGGGTGCTGTGCCGCAGGGCCACCACCGTGTTCTGCTCCACGAGGAGCATCGGGATGCGGTCGCGGACCGTCTTGAGCGCCCCGTAGACGGTCTGGACGAACTTGGGCGACAGACCGAGCGACGGCTCGTCGAGCAGGAGCAGCCGGGGCTGGGCCACGAGGGCCCGACCGATCGCCACCATCTGCTGCTCACCACCCGAGAGCGCCCAGCCGTCACGCTTGCGCAGGGCCTGGAGCGGCTCGAAGATGTCGTAGACGTCGTCGATCGTGAACATCGCGGCCCGGCCACCGTCGGCGGTCGTGCCCACCTGGAGGTTCTCGTGCACCGTGAGTGACGGGAACACGTGCCGACCCTCGGGCACGTGGATCAGCCCGATCCGGGCCAGGCCCTCGATCGACTGACCCCGGCAGTCGGCGCCGTCGAAGGTGATCGTGCCGCCGTGGGGGACCATCCCCGAGATCGCCCGCAACGTAGACGTCTTGCCCGCACCGTTGGGGCCGATCATGGCGACGACCTCACCCGCACCGACCGTGAGGTCGATGCCGCGCACCGCCGCCACCGGTCCGTACGAGACCTCGAGTCCGCGGATCTCCAGCATGATCAGTCGACCTCCGCCACACCGAGGTAGGCGTCGACGACCCGCTGGTCCTCGAACACCGTCTTCGCGTCACCCACCGCCACCAGCCGACCCTGCTCGAGCACCGCCACCCGGTCACACAGGTCGGTGATGAAGTCGAGCTTGTGGTCGATGACGAGCAGCGACACCCCCTCGGCCCGCAACTGGTGGAGGTACCCACCCAGCCGCTCGGTCTCCGACTGGTCGAGACCCGCCGACGGCTCGTCGAGGAGCAGCACCGTCGGGCCCGCCGCGATCGCCCGGGCGACCTCGAGCAGCCGCCGCTGCCCGTAGGTGAGCCGCGACGCCGGGAGCTCCGCGAACTCCACGAGCCCGACCCGGTCGAGGGCGTCGACCGCCACACCCCACCGGGCCCGCTCTCGGCGCAACACCAGCGGGCGCAGGAGCCACGAGGCCGTCACGCCGGTGAGGCGGCGGTCGGAGGTCGAGATGAGCACGTCCTCGATGCACGACAGGTGGTCGTAGGTCTGGGGCGCCTGGTACGTGCGCAGCAGGCCGGACGGGCGGGCGGCGCCCGCCACCCCGAGGCGGATCCGGTTCCCGGCGATCGTGAGCGCACCCGTGGAGGGCACGACCCCGGTCAGCGCGTTGAGGAACGTCGTCTTGCCGCTGCCGTTGGGGCCGACGAGCCCGAGGATCTCGCCGTTGCGCAGGTCGAGACTGACACCGTCGACCGCCCGGACCCCGCCGAACGACACCCGCAGGTCGTCGGCCCGCAGGATGACGTCACCCTCGACCTTCCCACCCGACACGATCGCGCGCGCCCGGGCCTCGGCGGTGGTCGGGGGCAGGGTCGCCTCGTCGGTCACGGCCACCGGCAACGGCGGGGAGGACGTCAGGCCGAAGAGGTCCGACACCCAGGTCCGCCGCTCCGGGGGCGTGCGCCCCTGCATCACGGCGCGCAGCCAGTGGAACGCCCCGATCAGCCCCGAAGGGAGGAACACCATCGTCACCAGGAGCGCGAGGCCGTAGATGATCTGGTTGTACTCACTGACCTGGTGCCCGAAGAGCTTGAAGTTCATCTCCTGGAGCGCGAAGGGGACCCACACGTAGAACGCCGCGCCCAGGATCGGGCCCCACAACGACTCGGCCCCGCCCACGATCAGCATCACGAAGATGCCGAGCCCGAGCTCGACGGAGAAGTCGCTCACCTGACCGAAGCCGTTGCCGTGGATGAACAGCACCCCGGCGAAGGCACCGATGGCCGAGCCGAGGGTGAACATGACGACCCGCACGCGCAGGGTGGGGATGCCGACCGTCGTCGCGACCGTCGGTTGGTCGCGCATGGCGATCGCCTCGCGCCGGACCGGCGAGCGGGCCATCCAGATCCCGACGAGCAGCACGAGCGCCAGGGCGCCGAGCAGCACCCAGAACAGATGACGGGCGTTGGCTGCGCCCGCCCCGACCTCGGTGACGGTCCAGCCGAACAGCTGGATCGGCTTCACCCCGGCCAGCTCGCCACCCGAGGTGCCGGTGAAGTCGGTCCACTGGGTGACCACCACCGACAGGACCTCGCTCAGGGCCAGCGTCGCGATGGCCAGGAAGAAGAGGTTGGCCTTGCGCGCCACGAGCGAGAACAGCACCGCGATGACGCAGGCCACGGCGATCCCGAGGACCATCGCGAGCAGGAACGGCACCCCGACCCGGGTCGCCCAGGCCGACGTGTACCCGCCGACCATCGCGAACGCCGCCTGCGAGAAGGCGAACTGCCCCGACACTCCGAACACGAAGTAGAACCCGATGACCATCACCGAGTAGAGGAGCCAGTAGTTGAAGGTGAGTGCCGCCGGTCCACTCCAGGTCGGCACGAACCGCAGCGCGATCATGAACAGCACGAACACCGCCAGCCACGGGTACTGGAACCCGCGCATCGCCGGCGGGCGCGCCGAGAGCCGCGTCCGTAGCCCCGGGGTCGCCAGGTCGGTCACCGCACCACCTCCGTCGTTCGCCGTCGCGCTCACAGCCGCTTCCCCGCTCGACCGAAGATTCCCTGGGGCTTGACCGCGATCACGATCAGCATCAGGACGTAGGGGAAGACGCTGCGGTACTTGAGCACCACCAATGGATCGCCGTGGAGCACCTTCTGGACGAACAACGGCAGCATCGCTCCGCCGAAGAGCTGCTCGGTGAGGCCGATCATGAGGGCCCCGACCACCACCCCGCCGATGCTGCCGAAACCGCCGAGGACGGCGGCCGCGAAGCCGAGCAGCATGTAGGAGAAGCCGAGACTCAGGTCGAACGACCCGAGCGGGCCGATCAGGATCCCGGCCAGGCCGGCCAGGGCGGCCGAGATGCCGAAGGCCAGCATCGACATCGTGTTGGCCCGGACCCCGTAGAGGCGGGCGGTCTCGCGGTCGGCGGCGATCGCCCGCACCTGCCGACCGAAGGAGGTCCGGGAGAACAGCAACATGATCCCGAGGACCACCACGGCAGTGACCACGATGACCACGACCCGCTGGGCCGAGATCACGGCGTCGTGGACCCCGAGAAACCCGATGTTGAGCCGCAGCACGCCGTCCTTGAAGAACAGGAAGTTCTGGAGCGACTGCCCCGGGGTGAACCACGACTGGAGGTAGCGGGGGGTGCTGCCCTGCCAGATGCCGATCAGCGTGCGGATGATCAGGGCGATCCCCAGGGTCGCGATGACCACCACGTGCATGTCGCGGCCCCGAAGGGGCGCGTAGGCGACCCGCTCGATGCCGACCCCGATGAAGAACATCAGCACGAGCGTCAGGAGCAGTCCCACGCCGAGGGTCAGGCCCAGCCCGTCCTTGGCGATGCCCGTGTGGTCGGTCGCCCAGAACGCCAGGAACGCCCCGAGGGTGATGAGGTCACCCTGGGCGAAGTTGGCGATGCCGGTGGCCTTCTGGATCATCAGGAAGCCGAGCGCCGCCAGGGCCACGATCGCTCCCTGGGCCACGCCCGAACCCAGCAGGGCCACCATCAGGGTGCCGTCGACGCAGAACGCCCAGACCGCCCAGACCACCAGGACGGTGACGACCGCCGCGGTGGCCCACTGGCCGCGGGTCAGGCCCTCGATCCGCGGACGTCGGCCGGGAGCACTGGCGTGCACGTCCTCGACGTCGGGCGTGAAGTCGTGCTCCAACGCGCCAGGAGTCTCGCTCACGGTCCCCCCTCACGGGCTCACCGGCCCCCCGCCGACGAGTAATCGGACAGATTCTTACCATGGGCCCCGC
>JAFMJM010000171.1 GCA_017853455.1 Acidimicrobiia bacterium
TCCTCGTCCTGCCGGCCTTCGGGCTGCTCACCGTGGTGCCCGCCCTGGCCGACGGCCTGCGCGGGCTCTGACGGCGGATCCATCGGCACCGTGCGTGCCCCGACGAGAGGACCTTCCATGACCATGCTCCACCGATGGTTCGGCCGCGTGCGCCGGCTCGGGCACCGGCTCCTCGACCCGCCCGAGGCCGGGCAGACCACGGCCGAGTACGCCCTCGTGATCCTCGGCGCGGCCGGGCTCGCCACCCTGCTGATCGCGTGGGCGACCAAGAGCGATGCCGTGGGGCGGCTCTTCGACTCGGTGGTCGAGAAGATCCTGCCGTGACCGGCGGCCGGGCCCGCGGCCGTGAGCGGGGTCAGTCGACCGCCGAGTTCGCCCTGGCCCTCCCGGTGGTGGTGTTGGCGCTGCTCGCCCTGGTGCAGGTCGGCGTGCTGGTGCGCGGACGGGTGGCGGTCGAGCACGCCGCCCACGAAGCCGTCCGAGCGGCCAGCGTCGACCGCGATCCGGACGCGGCCCGGGTGGCCGCCCACCGGGTGCTCCCCGACGCCTCGGTGACGGTCGACGACCGACCGGCGGTGGGGGAGCCGATCGGGGTCGAGGTGCGGTCGCGCGTCGAGACCCGCCTGCCGCTCGTCGGCGCCCTGTTCCCCGATCCCGAGTTCCGGGCCCGGGCCGAGATGCGGGTCGAGCGCTGACCGTTCGGTCACGCGACCGGGGCGCCACGGCGCTCGTCCTCGTGGGGGTGGCGGCGGTCGGGTTCGCGCTGACGCTCGCCCTGGCGCGGGTGGGGGTGGCCCTGACCGCCGCGGCCCGGGCCGAGACCGCCGCCGATGCCGCCGCACTGGCGGCGGCCGACGCCCTCGCCCTCGGCGCCGGGCCCGGCGCCGCCCGGAGCGACGCGGCCGCCACGGCCGTTGCCGACGGTGCCGTCCTGGTGGCGTGCACGTGCACCGGCACGCGGGTCGTCGTGCGGGTCGTGGTCGAGGTGCCGGTCCTCGGGCGGCGGGCCACGGCGCGGGCCGCCGCCGAGGTGCACGGCGGCGCGTTCCCGTGACCGGACCCGTCCGGCCGTGGCATGATCCGGACCGCCCGGGCGCCGACGCGGTGCCGGACGTTCCAGGAGGAGCCGTCGTGAAGGAAGCCCGCCACAACCACGGTGCGATCGTCATCGAGGACAAGCCCCTCCCCGAGCCGGGCGTCGACCAGGCCCGCGTGCGGATCGTCACGGCCGGGGTCTGCCACTCCGACCTCCACATCGTGCGCGGCGACTGGTCGGGGATGAACCGCGAGGGTCCGATCGGGCACGAGGCGATCGGGGTCGTCGACGCCCTCGGACCGGGGGCCGAGGCCTTCGTGTCGGTCGGCGACCGGGTGATCCTCGGGCTCGGCGGCATGGGCGGCAACTACTGGTGCGGCGCCTGCGACAACTGCCTGCGGGGCTCGCCCCAGCAGTGCGTGCACAGCCAGGGGATCATGGGCACGTTCGCGGAGTCCATGGTGCTGTTCGCCAAGGGGCTCGTGGTGCTGCCCGACTCCGTCGGCGACGAGGAGGCGCCCCTCGCCTGCGGCGGGCTCACCGCCTACGGCGCAGTCCGCAAGCTCGCCCGCCACGGCGTGCGCGCGGGGCAGCCCATCGCCGTGATCGGTGCCGCTGGTGGTCTCGGGCACTACGCCGTGCAGATCGCCAACGCCTTCGGGTACCGCGTGCTCGGGGTCGACGTGGGAGCCGAGCGCCTGGCGTTCGTCGAGTCGCTCGGCGCGGAGCGCGCGGTCGAGCCCGGCGAGGCGGTGGCGGTCGCCCAGCAGGAGTTCGGTGGCGTGGCGGCGAGCCTGGTGTTCTCGGCGAAGATCGCCGGGTTCAACCTCGGGCTCGACGTGCTTCGGCGTGGTGGCCTCTTCGTCGGGGTGGCGCTCCCGCCCGAGAGCGAAGGCAAGTGGGAGCTGACGCCGTTCACGCTGTTCATGCGTGACCCGATCATCACCTACTCGTCGGTCGGCCACGTCGGTGACATGCGCGACGTCGTCGACCTCGTGGCCCGTGGCAAGGTCAAGAGCCACATCGGACGGCGCGGCGGCTTCGACGACATCGCCGACATCTTCGACGACCTCGAGGCGACCCGCTACCTGGGCCGCGCGGTGATCGACATCGGCTGACGCCGAGCGGTCACGGCACCACCGTCACCGCGATCGCGGCGGCGGTGGGGTCGACGAGGGTGTGCACGGCGGTGGCCGCGTCGGTCAGCCCGAAGGAATGGGTGACGAACCGGTCGGCCGGCACGGCGCCCGACTCGAGCAGCGCGATCGCGGCGCGGAATCCGGCCGCGTCGACCGCGCGCACGCCGCGCACGGTGAGGCGACGGAGCGCGAGGTCGTCGGTCGCGATGCCGGGCACGGTCCGGCCTGGGCCCTTGAGTCCGGCGAGCACGACCGTGCCGCCTGCGCGCGTCACCCGGATGGCGTCCAGCACCGGCTCGACCGCGCCCGGGGTGGTGTCGACCGCGGCGTCGACCCCGGCGCCGTCGGTGGCGGCCAGGATCCA
Source organism: Acidimicrobiia bacterium (assembly GCA_017853455.1). Lineage (GTDB taxonomy): Bacteria > Actinomycetota > Acidimicrobiia > IMCC26256 > PALSA-555 > CAIUKV01. The sequence goes on from JAFMJM010000171.1 coordinate 2,540, forward strand.
ATCGGCGGCGTCGGTGGTCTCGACGTCGATCACCTCGGCCCCCAGGTCGGCGGCGAGCGCGAGGCGGTGGGCGTCGCGACCGCCGAGACCGGTGACGAACACGCGCCGGGCCCCGACCGACCGGGCGGCCAGCACGCAGGCCAGTCCCCGCTGGCCGGGACCGAACACGGCCAGGGTGTCGCCCGCCCCGAGCCCGGTCGCCCCCACGCCCCACGAGAACCCGGCGCCGAGCAGGTTGAACAACGCGGCGGTGCGCGGCTCGACGTGCGTCGCGATCGGCAGCGGTGTGGATCCCGGCGCGAGGTACATCACCTCGGCGAAGCCACCCCAGAGCCCCGGCGCGGTGGCGGTCGGGACGAACCCGTGGTTGCCCACCGGGCCGGGACACGGTGCGCCGACCGCGCAGGCGGCGCACGTCCCGCACCCGATCTCGGCGGGGACCACCACCCGGTCGCCGACCCCCACGCCCCAGCGGGCGGCGGCGGCCGGCCCGATGGCGGCGATCCGCCCCACGGCCTCGTGGCCCGGGATCACGGGACCGCGCGTGGGGATGGCGCCGCTCAGCACCTCGACGTCGGTGCCGCAGATCCCGCACGCCTCGACCGTCATCACGGCGTCGTCGGCGCCGACCCCGGGGACGGCGAACCGTGCGGGATCGAGCCGGTCGGGGCCGGTCAGGACCATTGCGAGCGCGTCGGGCACCCGGTCACCGTAGGGCAGTGGCGGGATACGGTGCGGCGATGACCGACCGGCTCGACCTCACTCCCGACGAGCTCCTCACCACCACCCGGGCGGTGCGCAAGCGCCTCGACCTGGCGCGCCCCGTCCCCCGCCCGGTGGTCGAGGAGTGCCTCCGACTGGCCTTCCAGGCCCCGAACGGCTCCAACGAGCAGGACTGGCGCTGGGTGCTGGTCGACGACCCCGACCTGCGCGTCGCGGTCGCCGACGTCTACCGCCGGGGCCTGGCCGACCACCTCGCACGCGACCGTTCGGGTGAACCCGAGGGCCCGGGTGCGTCGCCGCGCACCGCCGACTCGGTGGCGTACCTCGTCGAGCACCTGCACGAGGTCCCGGTGCTGGTCGTCCCGACGATCGGCGGCCGCTACGGGACCGACTCGACGTTCCAGCAGGCCAGCCGCTGGGGGTCGATCCTGCCGGCGGTGTGGTCGTTCCACCTGGCGCTGCGCAGCCGAGCGATGGGCAGCGTCTGGACGACCCTGCACCTCTACCGCGAGCAGGAGATGGCCGACCTGCTCGGCATCCCGCCCGGGCACACCCAGGCCGGGCTGTTCCCGGTGGCGTACACGATCGGCACCGACTTCGGGCCCGCCGACCGGAGTCTCTCCGACCAGCGCATCGGCTGGAACCAGTTCCCGGGTTGACGACCGGCCCGCCCCGGGGTCAGTGGCTCTGGAGGGTGGCGTCGTCGGCGAAGTCGGCGAACAGGTCGCGCGCCTCGGGGGCGACCGACAGGTTGGTGCCGCTGCCCGCCCCGGTCGGGACGAGCACGTTGCGCACCTTCGCCGGATCGATCGAGAGCGCCAGGCGGCCCAGGTCGTAGAGCTCGGTGAGGCCCATGCCCTCCGTGCGCACGTGCCGGGCCAGGATGTCGATGAGACGCACCGTGCCGACCGGCCCGGGGTTCTGGGCCCGCAGCGTGGCGAGAGCCGCGATGATCGCCGTGCCCTGGTTGACGGTGCGCTGGCGGTCGCCGGCGGCCGGGTAACTCTTGCGGTTGCGGCTGTAGGCGAGCAACGATTCGCCGCTCATCTTGTAGCGCCCGGGCTGGAAGTCCGTCCCGGAGTCGGAGTCGACCATCGGCTCGGTGACGTCGATGTCGACGCCGCCGATGTCGTCGACCATCGCCACGAACCCCGGGAAGTCGGTGGTCATGGCGTAGGAGATGTCGATGCCCATCATGCGCTCGAGCTGGGCGACGTTGGCGGGCAGCCCACCGCTCGGGTGGTAGCTGTTGATCTTGCCGCCGCCGGGCGCCTCGGTGTCGCGGGGGACGTCGAGGATCGTGGCGTCGCCGGTCGCGGGATTGACGCCGATGACGTGCTCGGCGTCGCCGAGGCCCTGACCGCCGGCCTCACGCGAGTCGTTGCCGAGGACGAGCACGAAGAACGGGGTGGTCGGCGCGTCGGTGAAGCTGGCCGATGCGCCGACGCGTTGCACCTTGAACCACACGGCGCCCTGGGCGGGAGTGGCGAGGGTGAGCCACGCGGCGGTGACGCCACCGGCCAGGACGAGCCCGAGGGTGGTGACGAGCGTCAGGAGCCGGACGATCGGGGACTTCACCTGGTCACCGTCCCGGGGGTCGTGGTGGTGGGCGCGGCGGGGACGGTCGTCCCGGCCGTGGGTCCGAGCTTCTTGCCGACGCGCTCGACGGCCAGGTCGTAGCCCTGGATCTTCCAGGTGCCGGCGTCGGGGACGAGCACGAGGGACCCCTTCCGGTGGACCGTCACCTTGCCCTTGGCGGTCGGGATGGTGGTGGTGGCGTCGAGGCCGGCCGTCACCAGCACGATCGCGCCGCCGTCGTCGGCCAGGGCGGTGAGGCCGACGGGCGCCGAGGCGACCTTGACCTTGCCGGTGGCGGTGGGCAGGCCCTCGTCGAGGAGCGTCACCCGGTCGGTGCCCGTGAGCCGACCAGCGGCGGCGGCGGTCATCAACGGCGCCAGGGCGGTGTCGGCGGCCGTCGGGGCCTGGGTGGTTCCCGCCGTCTTGAGGTATGCGGCAATGGTGGCGAGGACCCCAGTGCGGACGGCGTCGGGCAGCGCGTCCGGCTTGCCGGCGACGGCGTAGACCTTCACGTCACCGGCCGTGACGGCCACCTTGGGGGCCTTGGGGGCCTTGGCCGCCAGGGCGGGTCCGGTGCCGGGGAGGACGAGTGCGCCGGCGGCCAGCGCGCCGACGAGGGCGGTGGCGATCCGACCGGCGCGACGGAGGGTCGGAGGCATCGGGAGAGGGTAGAGAGCGCGTCGGCGGAGTTGGTGTCACCCC
>JAFMJM010000172.1 GCA_017853455.1 Acidimicrobiia bacterium
GTCGGCGCCACCGTCGTCGTCGTGGTCGGCACCGGGGCGACGAACCCGGTGTACAGCAGGCGGTCGGGGGTCCCGGCGCCGAGGGCCGTCAGCGTCCCGGAGGTGGCGTTGGCGGTCAGCGCCGCAGCGACCTGGGACGGGCCGGCGGCCGGGTTCGCCGCGAGGTAGACCGCAGCTGCCCCCACGACGTGCGGGGTGGCCATCGACGTCCCCGAGATCGTGTTCGTGGCCGTGGTGCTCGTGCTCCACGCCGAGGTGATGCCCACTCCGGGGGCGAGCAGGTCGACGCACGCCCCCCAGTTCGAGAACGACGCCTGGGCGTCGGTGTTCGTCGACGCCCCCACCGTCAGCGCCGCCGGGGTGGCGGCCGGCGAGGAGGTGCAGGCGTCGGTCGCGCTGTTGCCGGCGGCGACGCCGTAGACGACGCCGTCGGCGATCGAGCGGTTGATGGCGTCCTCGAGCGGCAGGTACCGACCGCCCCCGAGGCTCATGTTGGCCACCGCCGGCACGCCGGTCTGGTGGTTGGCGGTCACCCAGTCGACCCCGGCGATGACGCCGGAGTAGGAGCCCGAGCCGTTGCAGTCGAGGACCCGCACGCCGACGAGCGTCACGGCGTCGGCGACCCCGTAGGTCCGACCGCCGATGGTGCCGGCGACGTGCGTACCGTGCCCGTTGCAGTCGATGCCGTTGCGGCCGTCGCCGACGGTGTCGGTGCCGACGACGGCGCGGCCGCCGAACTCGACGTGACCCGGCGTGATGCCGGTGTCGATCACGTACGCGGTCACCCCGGCGCCGTCGTTCGCGGTCGTGTAGCTGCCGTCGAGTGGGAGGCGGCGCTGGTCGAGGCGGTCGAGGCCCCAGGTGGCACCCGACTGGGTGGAGTCCGCCCGCACGACCGCGTCCTCCGTGACCGAGGCCACCGCCGGGTTGCGGGCCAGGACCTGGGCCCGGGCCTCGGTGGTCCGGATCGCGAACCCGTCGAGGGCCGCGCCGTAGACGTGGGTGACGTCACCGCCGAGCTGACGGGCCAGCACGGACGCGGTGGCGGCGACGTCGACGGCTCCCGGCTTCAGGACCACGACGTACGAGCCCGCCACGGGGTCGGCCGCCCGACGGACGTCGGCCGGTCCCCCCGGGCCGGCGGTCTGGGCCCCGGCGAGCGGAGCCGCCACCGTGACGAGGGCGCCGAGCACCAGGGCGGCGAACACGCCACGGCCGATGCGCCGACCGGCCTCTCCTCGGAATCGCTGCGCCATGGTCGATCTCCCGCTCCGGACCGGCATTCTCGCGTCCGGTCTCCCCCGGGTGGTATCGGCCGGTCCCGAACCGGACTGAAGTCACACTTCGGGACCGCCGAGCCCACCCGGACGCTGGGGTCGCCCCCGGCGGGTGGAGGACCTCAGCGGGTGGTCACGAGGAGGGCCGAGCCGGCTCCGGGAAACTGGTTGATCCCGACGACGACGTCGAGGGCGTCGCGGTTCTCGACGGCCGGCAGCTTGCGGGCTGCCGGGAACTGCACGGTGTTGCCCTGGATCGCCACGCCCTTGACCCGGGACAGGAAGAAGCCACCCTTCGAGCCGGTGTCGGTGACCGAGCCCCAGAACTGGAAGGTGTTGTCGGCGAAGACGAACGGACCCCGGTAGCCGCTCATCGGGCCGTAGACCCAGACCAGACCACCGGTCGGGGCGACGCCGGTGTTGCCCCGGACCGTCACGTTGCGGACGTTGGTGCCCGCACCCCCGTTCGCCAGCCAGAAGTTGCGGGCGGTGCCGGTGGTGTTGTTGGAGATCGTGATGTCGACGGTCCCGTCGGTGCTCACGTTGGGCTCCAGGTCGATCATCGACCGCCCGACCTTCTCGATGGCGTTGCGATCGATCACGACGCCCTGCGCGGCGACGATCGAGATGCCCTGACGCCCGGCGCCGGAGAAGGTGGAGCCGGTCACGGTGACGTTGCGGGTCCAGGCACCGCCGCTCGCACCCAGGTAGACGAAGTCTCCGTAGACGTTCTTGATCGTCAGGTTCTCCAGCCGGGCGGTGTTGACCCCCGACAGCGCCACCCCGTGTTGGAACGCCTTGGTCGCGTCGTAACTGCCCGGGGTCGGGTCGGCGCCGACGATCGAGAGATTGCGCAGCACGATCCCCGATCCACCGATCACCCAGACGTGGCGACGGTTCTGGTCACCGGGGGCCACGGCCTTCAGGGTGGCGCCGTTGCCCTCGATGGTCAGGTTGCGCTTGCCCCGGAGGTAGAGGGTGCTGTCGATCCGGTAGCAGCCGCCGCTCCGGAGGTTGATCGTGGCTCCGGCCGGCGCCCGGGTGATCAGGTCGGCCAACGCCGCGGTGACGTCGACCGAGCAGTCGCCGGCGATGCCCCGGGGGCCCGGTACGGCCGGCACGGTCGTCGGCGGGACCGTGGTCGGGGGCACGGTGGTCGGGGGCACGGTGGTCGGGGGCACGGTCGTCGGCGGCACGGTCGTCGGGGGAACCGTGGTCGGCGGGACCGTGGTCGGGGGCACGGTCGTCGGCGGAACCGTGGTCGGGGGCTCGACGGTGGGCGGCACCGGCGGCACCGTCGTCGACGGCGGGGTCCCGTTCTCGTCGTCGTCGTCGGTGTCGGTGACCGACACCGACGCCTTCACGATCCTCGGCGCGGCGACGGCGTCGGCCGCCCGCTCACCCACCGCAGGCGTCGACGACGTGCCGCCACCGACCAGGGCGCCGACCACCAGGGCCAGCACGGCGAGGACCGCCATGCCCAACCCCCGGATCCGTCGCCCCGTCGGTCGGGTGCGTCGCGTCGTGCCGTTCATCGGAGACTCCTCGGGTCGTCGGCCACCGCGTCGGTGACCTCACCCGACCATCGGCACGTCGGACTCCCGACTGAAGTCAGGAATCCCGCACGAACCGCCCGGTCGGCGGCGCGGCGACGACCTCGAGTCGGTCGGGCCACCCCTTGAGTGTGCCGTCCAGGAACGCGATCGTGAGGTCGGCCACACCGGCGAACCACGGAGACGCCGGATCGCGGAAGGGCGGCAGGTGCGTCGCGCCCACGAGGCCGATCGTCCAGTGCGGGTCACCCAGGTTCTCGCGATCCCACGCCAGTGCCGTGACCGAGTCCTGGAGCTCGTCGGCGGTGCCCGTCAGGTGCAGGACCGCCACCCCGTTGTCGCGCTCGACCGGGCCGTTGACGTTGCCGAGGATCCCGGCCATGGCCACCACCGCCCGCACCCGGGGATCCCGGCAGCACCGCAGGAAGCCGATCCCGTAGGCCACCGCCTCACCGTCGGAGTGCCCGGCCGCGGCCACCCGGTCCGGGTCGACCAGTCCGGCGAACACCGGCGCACCTGCCACACCCGCCGCACCCGGGGCGACGGCGGCGTCGGCGAGCAGACGGGTCAGCACGAACCGGGCGTCGGCGAACGACCTGGCGTAGTCGACATGGTCCGGGCCCGCCGGCTCCCCCGACAACAGCGGGTACGTCGGAGCGGCGACCACGTACCCCGCGGCCGCCCAGCGGGTGAGCAGCTCCCGGTAGGTGGCCGGGGTGACGGCGTACCCGTGGGAGAACAGCACCAGCGGGAACGGCCCGTCGGCCCGGTCGGGGGATCCGTCGGCGTTCACCGGGTACCAGATCGTCACCGGGAACGTGCGGGACGGAGCGCCCGGCCACGAGCCGCTGGCCGAGGTCGGCCGGGTGGAGTCGACGTACTCGGTCGTCGTCTCACCGACCGCGAACGTCCGCCCGACCGTGGCGGCGACCCGGGCCGCGGCGTCGGTGGTGGTCGTCGTTGGTGCCGATGCCGCGGTCGCAGTCGGGTTCGTCGGCACCGTTGACCGGCCGTTCGCCCGGGGAGACCCCCCGCAGGCCGCGAGCAGGGTCGACACCACGACCACCACGACCGGCACCACCCGACGCCCCATCGCCGTGCACGGTACCGAGCCGGCGTGACCCCCCGTCGGTCAGACGCGGGCGCCACCCGGCGCGACGCTGGGTTCGGACCGCGACACCCACAACAGGGCGCTCACCAGCGCGACCACGACCCCGACGCCGATGGCGACGCCACCGGCCAGGACCGTCTTGACGTCGGTCCCGGCAGCGAGGGCGTGGATCGTGACGATCGCGAACAGGCCGTAGCTCGTCACGTGGATCTGGCGCCACACCGGTCGCGACAGGTGCTTCTGGAGCAGCGACGTGCCCTCGATCGCGAGCAGCAGGTACAGCCCGACGATGCCCACGGCCACCGCGACCGGGTGCCACGACGCCACGAACGGCACGAGCAGCGACGGCACGGTGAAGTCGGTGTAGCCGTCGGCGAGGAGGGCCACGACGTGCACGACGACGAACATGACCGCCAGGGCACCGAGCCAACGGTGGACGCCGAGCATCCACCACTGCCGTGCCCGCTTGCCGAAGGCACGGGTGGCGTGGAGGAAGCCCCAGAGCATCGAGGCGACCAGCAGGCCCCAGGCGACGAGCCCGGTGCCGCGGGAGACGTACCAGGCGAGGTGGCTCATACGACGAATGCTTCCATGCCGGAGCGGACGACGTCGCCCGCGTCGTCGACCAGGAACCCGGAGGCACCGTGCCGGGCGATCAGCGCCGCACCCTCGACCGGACCGGCGACGAACGCCGCCTTGGCGAGCACCTCGGCCCACCAGGCCTGGCCCGCCACGACGGTCACCCCGGCCAGACCCGACGTGGCCGAGCGTCCGGTCGACGGGTCGACGAGGTGGTGGCGCCGGTCGTCGGCCGGACCCCACGTGCGCCGGGTCCGGCAGGTGGTGACGACGGCACCGTCGTTGAGGTGCACGTGGTCGATCGAGGCGCCCGTGAGCGGGTGCTCGACGTCGATGGCCCAGCCCAGGCCGTCGGGGGAATCGCCCACGACCCGCAGGTCACCACCGACGTTCACGCACGCGCCGTCGACGCCCGAGGCGAGCAGCTCCTCCGCCACCAGGTCGGCGGCGAAGCCCTTGCCGATGCCGCCGGCGTCGAGGCGCACGCCCCGGGGCACCGTGACCGTGCCGATGAAGTCGTCGACGACGACGCCACCGCAGCCCGGCGCGGCGCCGGGGGTCGCGGCCGCACCGGGCGCGGTGGAGATCTCGTCGAAGTCACGGTCGTAGCCGAGCGCCACGAGCGCGTCGTGCACGGTGGGGTCGAAGCGACCGTCGGTGCGCTCCCAGCCGTCGACGGCGTGCGCCAGCAGGGCACGGGTCTCCTCCGAGACGATGGCGGGCGAGCCGCTCACCCGGTTGAGGCGGGAGATCTCGCTGTCGGGGAGGAACCGGCTCCACCGCGCCTCGAGGGACTCGAGGTGGGTGCGGGCACGGGCCAGCGCGGCGTCGGCCTCGGCGGGAGTCGGGGCCACGACCACCACGTGGGCGGTCGTGCCCATCACCCGGAACTCGGTCTCAGCTTCCACGGGACTGCGACTGCGGAGCGCGGTACTGCTGCTGGGGCGGCTGCTGGTACTGCTGCTG
>JAFMJM010000173.1 GCA_017853455.1 Acidimicrobiia bacterium
GCGTCTGCCGGCAGTTCCAGTGCAAGTACCACGCCTGGCGCTACGCGCTCGACGGTGAGCTCACCTTCATCCAGCAGGAGGAGGAGTTCTTCGACGTCGACAAGGCCGACTACCCCCTCGCCGGCGTCCACCTCGACGTGTGGGAAGGCTTCATCTTCGTCAACTTCGACCGGGAGACGCCCCAGCCGCTCGCCGAGTACCTCGGGGAGTTCGGCAAGGGGCTCGAGGGCTTCCCGTTCGGCGAACTCACCCAGGTGCACAAGTACCGGGCGGAGATCGGCGCCAACTGGAAGCTGTTCGTCGACGCCTTCACCGAGTTCTACCACGCACCCGTCCTGCACGTGAAGCAGGCCACCGCCGAGGAGTCGGCGAAGCTGATCAGCCAGGGCTTCGAGGCGCTGCACTACGAGCTCGACGGCCCGCACGCCGTGGTGTCGTCGTGGGGTGGCATGGCTCCGCCCAAGGACCCGAGCATCGTCAAGCCGATCGAGCGCATCCTGCGCAGCGGTCTGTTCGGACAGTGGGACTACCCGGACGTCGGCTGCGAGATCCAGGACTTCGACGCGATCAACCGGTCGGGCATGAAGCAGTGGGGCCTCGACTCGTTCCTGTTCTTCCCCAACTTCATGATCCTCACCTGGAAGCCCAACTGGGTGCTGACCTACCACTACTGGCCGACGAGCTACAACACCCACGTCTTCGAGGGCACCTGCTACTTCGTGCCGCCGGCGAACGGCCTCGAGCGGCTCCGTCAGGAGATCGCCGTGTGCTCGTTCAAGGAGTACGGCCTCCAGGACGGCAACACCCTCGAGGCGACCCAGCGGATGATCGAGTCGTACACCCCGGTCAAGGAGTTCCCGCTCAACGACCAGGAGGTCCTGATCCGTCACCTGCACCAGACCGTCCAGCGCTACGTCGAGGACTTCGCGGCGGCCAACCCGCCGGCGAAGGTCTGACGGCACCTCCGAGAACGAAAGGACGACGACGATGAGCACAGTCGAATTCCCCGCCGGGTTCGAGGCCCTCGAGCCGTTCGGCGACTGGGTGCTCCAGGGTGAGAAGGCCCGCTACGAGAAGCGGATCGGCTGCACCATGGACGAGCTCCAGACGTTCTACGACGTCGCCATGGAGCTGCTGCCCGCCGCCTGCGAGTACCTCGAGCGCCACAAGGTCGAGGACCTGCCGCCCGAGGGCGTCAACCTCCTGTGGCTGTGCTGCTCGCTCGTGACGGTGTCGTTCGCGGTCGAGTGCTGGCGCCAGCCCCGGGTCCCCGACGCCGGTGCGTCGGCCATCGACGCCGTGCTCGAGCCCGCGATCTGACCCTCTGGGTCAGTGGCTCACGGGCGTGCTCCGTGAGCCGGGTCAGACCCCGGCGGCGGCGTTCTTGAAGACCTGACCGCCCTTCATCACGAACTGCACCTGCTGGGTGGTCGTGATGTCGGCGAGTGGGTCACCGGGCACGGCGACGATGTCGGCGAGGAGCCCGGGCTCGATCCGGGCGCGGTCGTCGGCGTCGATGAGGTCGGCGGCGACGGTGGTCGCGGCCCGGATGGCCTGCAACGGCGTCATGCCCCGCTGCACCAACGCCTCGAGCTCCTTGGCGTTCTTCCCGTGGGGGATCGCCGGGGCGTCGGTGCCGCAGGCCACCTTCACACCCGCCGCGATCATCTTCGAGATGGTCGCCCGGGAGCGCGGGAAGATCTCGGCGGCCTTGGCCTGGAGCTCGGGCGCGGCCCGCGAGACGTCCATGGCGTCGGTGAGGTAGGTCGTCGCCACGCAGAACGTGCCGTGCTCGATCATGAGGGCGATGGTGTCGTCGGTGGCGAGCGAACCGTGTTCGATGCAGTCGATGCCGGCACGGATGCAGGCCCGGATGCCGTCGTCGCCGTGGGCGTGGGCGGCGACCTTGAGTCCGGCGCGGTGGGCCTCGTCGGCGATGGCGGCCAACTCGCCGTCGGAGTACTGCTGCGCGCCGGCCGGGCCGGTGTGCGACATCACACCGCCGCTGGCGCACACCTTGATGACCTTCGCGCCGTACTTGATCTGGTAGCGCACGGCCTTGCGCACCTCGGCCTCGCCGTTGGCGATGCCCTCCTCGACGGTGAGGGGCAGCACGTGGGGGGCGAAGGCGGCGAACATCGTGGGGTCGAGGTGGCCACCGGTCGGGCAGATGGCGTGACCGGCCGGGACGATGCGCGGCGACTCGATCCAACCCAGGTTGGCGGCCTTGGCCAGGGCAGCGTCGAGGAGGATGCCGCCGGTCTGGACGAACAGGCCGAGGTTGCGCACGGTCGTGAACCCGGCCCGCAGGGTGCGGCGGGCGTTGGTGACCGCCCGCAGGGTGCGGAAGGCCGGGTCCTCCTGCACGGGGATGAGGGGGCTCGAGTGGTCGGAGCCACCCAGGATCAGGTTGACCTCCATGTCCATCAGCCCGGGCAGGAGCGTGAGGCCGGGCAGGTCGACGACGACGGCGTCGTCGGGTACCTCACGGGGCTGCACCGCCACGATCCGCTCGCCCTCGACCAGGACGTCACCGGGGGTCACGTACTCCCCGCCGACGACGTCGAGGAGGCGGTCGGCGCGGAGCAGCACCGGCGGCTGGGGGTCGCGCGGACGGGCCATCGGGTCGCTCCTCGGGTCGGGATTCCGGGGCCGGGCCGGGGGGCCTGGACCGGTCGTGACGATACCCCGGACCCGGGGCGCCACCGCGTGGCTTGGTACCGTCCCGCCGACGGCGGCAGAGGGTGGAGACGATGCGTCGACCGGTGCTGATGGGAACGCTGGCGTCGGCGCTCGTGCTGGCCGCCCTGCCGCTGGCGACCGCCCCGGCCGGTGCCGGCGTGACCGTGGGCGACGAGGCCGCGCTGCAGGCCGCCTGGACCGACGGCGGCGTGACCGACATCACGCTCACCGCCGACATCACCCTCACCTGCGGTGGCGGCGGTGCCGGGACCCGTGCCACCTCGGAGTCGGTCGTGCTCCACGGCGCCGGCCACACCATCACCCAGACCTGTGCCGACGCCGAGGTGCTCTCCCAGACCGGCTCGGGCGCGGTCGTCGTCGACGACGTGACGATCACCGGCGGTGCCGTGGGGATCCACGCCGAGGGCCCCGTCTCGGTCTCCCGCGCCGTGATCACCCACCTCGCGGGGTCCGGCACCGCGATCGGGATCCAGGTCGACCCGGGTGCGCTGACCGTCACCGACACCGTGATCACCGACGTCGTCGGCCAGGCGGTGGCGATCGGGGTGGTCGGCTGGGGTGCCGTCGACGTGACGCGGACCCGGATCACCGGGGTGGCCTCGCCGGGCGGACAGGCCGTCGGTCTCCTCCAGAACGGCGCTGCGCCGGTGAGCGTCGCCGACTCGACGATCGCCGACGTGACGTCCGGGAACGCTGCGATCGGCATCCAGGCCACCGGGGCGGAGGTGACACTCCGGGGCACGGCGGTGACGGGCGTCCATGGGGTGACGGGGGGCCTGGGCGTCTTGGTCGGCGTTGCCGACGCGATCGACGTCACGGTCCGCGACGTCGCCGGGCCCACCGCGGTCGGGCTCTACACGTTGAGCGGCCTGGTCCTCTGGCGCTCGACGATCGCCGACGTCACCGGCGATGGTCCGCTCGTGGCCGGGATCCTCACCTACGGACCGGGGACGGTGGTCGACTCCACCGTCACCCGTGTGGCCGGGCCGGGGATCGCGGCGACCGCCGAACTCGGTGTGGCGTTCTCGACGATCACGGCGACCGGCCGTGCGGTCGGTGCCGGCTCGGTGGAGACGTCCGACGTCGTCGATCTCGGGGGTGTCCGGATCCTCGACGGCGCCTTCGACCCGACGAGTCAGGTGCTCGCCGACAGCGCCCGGGTCCGACTGTTCGGCACCGTCGTGGCCGACCCGAACGCCGGGGTGGTGAACTGCCGCGGTGTCGACACGGGGGTCGTCGAGTCGCTCGGCTACGACCGGGCCGACGACACGACGTGCGGGCTCACGGGTGTGGGTGACCTCCAGCAGGTGGGCTTCGACCCGCAATTGGGTGCCCTCGCCGACAACGGGGGACCGACGTTCACGCTGCTGCCGTCGCCGACCAGTCCCCTCGTCGACGCCATCCCGTTCGCGGCTTGCGCGAGCGGGCCAGCGGCCGGGATCACCACCGACCAGCGGGGCCTGCCCCGGGCGGCGTTCGGCGGCTGCGACGTCGGGGCGGTCGAGCTCCAGCCCGATCCGCCCGCTCCAGAGCCGACCTTCACCGGCTGAGTGGGCCCCGGCGTCGCCGACGCGGCGCCGCCCGGTGGATCAGGGCAGGACGTAGCCGCCGTCGACCGACAGGGAGTGCCCGATGACGAACGAGGCGTCGTCGGAGCACAGCCAGAGCGCGCCGTTCGCGACCTCCTCGGCGGTGCCGATGCGCCCGATCGGGTGGAGGGCGATGAGGGCCGGCTCGAGCTGCTGCTCCTCGATGACGGTCTCGACCATCGGGGTGAGCACCGTGCCGGGGCAGACCGCGTTGATGCGGATGCCGCGCACGCCGTACTCCATGGCCGCCGTCTTGGTGAGGCCGATGACCCCGTGCTTCGACGACACGTAGGGCGACTGGCCGGGGTAGGCGATCAGGCCGGCACCGGACGCGGTGTTCACGATGGCCCCGCCCTCGGCGAGCATGTGGGGGATCTCGTACTTCATGCAGAGGTAGACGCCCCGCAGCATCACGCCGTGGACCCGGTCCCACTCGGCTTCGGGGATGTCGGCGACCGAGCCCTCCTCGCCGGCGACCCCGGCGTTGTTGTGGGCGTAGTCGAGCCGACCGAAGGTCTCGACCGTCCGCGCGACCATCTCCTGGACCGAATCGCTCGACGCGACGTCGGTGGCGACGAACGTCGCCCGGCCGCCGGCCGCCTCGATCAACGCCACGGTCTCGGCGCCGCCGTCGGCGTTGACGTCGGCGACCGTCACGGCGGCTCCGGCGGCGGTGAACTTGATCGCCGAGGCCCGGCCGATGCCGCCCGCCGCCCCGGTGACGATGGCGACCTTGCCCGAGAAGTCGTAGGTGACCTGGCTCATGCGGTTGCTCCTCCGTCGAGCATCACTGCGGATCCGGTGATCATGGCTGCGTCGGGAGACGCGAGGAACGCGACGGTGGCGGCCACGGCGTCGGGGTCCATCCGACCGCCGATGACGGGGCTGCCCCGCTGGAACAGGGACTCGTCGATGGTGCCGGTGAACGCGAAGGCGTCGAGGAACGCGGTGTCGACCGAGCTGGGGCACACGCAGTTGATGCGCACGCCGGCCGCACCGAACTCCACGGCGAGCGACTTCGTCAGCGTCACCACGCCTCCCTTCGACGCGCTGTAGGCCGCACCGTAGGGCACGCCCCGCACGCCGGCGACCGACGCCAGGTTGACGATGGTGCCGCGGTGTGCGACCAGCGCGGGCAGGGCGTGCT
>JAFMJM010000174.1 GCA_017853455.1 Acidimicrobiia bacterium
GGTCGGTGCGTCGGGGTCAGCGGATGCGGCGCGGGTCGGCCACCCGATCGGCGAGGGCGTCGTCGCGGAGCGCCCGCCAGCCGGCGGGGCCCAGACGGGTGCGGGCCTCGGCCGCCCACGGGCGGAGGTCCCAGAACGCGAGGGTGCCGTCGGGGCTGACGAACGTCGGGGCACCGAGCTGCCCGCGGATCTGCGCCTCGCGGGGGCCGACGTCGCTGCCGTCGGCGACGTCACCGCGGCGGTCGAGGACGAGGCCGCGGAACCCGACGGCGGTCACCCGGTCGAGTAGCGCGGCCGGGTCATCCCCGGTCAGCGCCGCCGTGGCCGCCACCCAGTCGGCCTCGGTGCCGATGACCCCGCCCCACGACCAGGTCAGGTCGTCGGTGTGGAGGTAGCCCCGCACGGTGTCGTACGGGCCGATGCCCTCGACGGCGCCGGACTCGGGGAAGAACAGGTACGGCAGGGTGAACACGGCAGTGCCCGGGGGCAGGGTGCGCTCGACCCGACGGAAGAACGTCCGGTCGGAGTCGAAGGTCGTCCGGTTGGCGGCGTAGGCGGGAACGGTGGCGGGGGAGACCTGGTCGAGCACGCCGACCACGACCAGCGCAGCACACCCGACCGCGGCGACCGGGCGGATCCAGCGTCGGTCGGCGTAGTGCCGCCGGACGCGGTCGATGCCGTACCCGACCGCCACGAACGCGAAGAAGGCGATGAAGATCGACACGCGGTTCCACGACCGGATCTCCTTCACGCCGAGCCCGGAGACGATGAGCGAGACGCCGCTCACGGCGCCGACGACGATGGCGATGACCGTGGCGATCCCGAAGATCCGCAGGACGTCGCCGGGCGCGGTGGCCGGCCGCACGCCGGGTGGGCCGTTGGTCGGGGCGAGACCGTCGGTGACGTCGTCGGTGCGGCCGCGGCTCCGGCGGGCCCCCACGAGGACCGTACCGAGCACCACGACGAAGCCGACCGCGCCGATGGCGCCGAGGTTCTGGCCGCGCTCGGCGGGGATCGGCGAGAACCGGGTGCTGTCGGCGTTGGCCTCGGCGAGCACTCCGATGCGGTGGTCCTCGACCGGGAGGAGCAGTTGGCTGATCTTGAGCCCGTTGACCTCGGTCTCGCTGGGGCCGCGTGCGACCAGGTCGGGGTTGCGGCCGTGCTGGGCCCAGTAGACGAACGTGGGCAGCAGGTTGAACAGGATGACCACGAAGATCGCCGCGAGCGCCACCCCGGCCGACGCCGCGACCCGACCCCGCCGGCGGGCGACCAGGTCGACGGCGACGACCCCGACCAGGAGCGTCATGGTGATCGCGGCGTAGTACGAGCCGGTCGACGCCAGCCCGGCGCACGCGAGGAGCCACCAGACCGACGAGCGGGAGCGCAGCGAGACCCGCCACGTCCGTCGGCGCCCGGGCTCGCCGTCGGTGGCCCCGGTCGTGAACGGCGGCGAGGCCGAGCACACCTCGACGAGCAGCAGCGCCGCCACCGGCACCAGCCAGTAGCACGACAGGAACACGTGCGCCGTGCCGCGGGCGAAGTGGTACGGCACGAAGGTGTACAGCAGGGCGACGACGGCGGCGGCGAGGCGGGAGAGCCCGAGGCGGCGACCGACGAGGAACGACGAGACCGGGATCCCGACGAAGGTCGACAGGAACAGCAGGTTGACCGCCGCACCCGGACTCCGGGTGACCCAGGCGAACGCCTGCAGGACGATCAGGTTGAGGTTGTCGAGTCCCTGGGGGAACTCGTGGAGGGCCTGGCCGAACGGCCAGCCGAGCGCCGGGTTCGAGAGGAACCAACCGTGCCGGATCGACCCTTTCGCGAGCATCAGGTAGAAGGTGGCGTCGGGTGCGTAGGTGAGCGGTCCGCGGTCGCCCTGGACGTAGACGAACGGGACGTTCCAGTCGGCGTCCCACAGGCGCCAGACCACCGCCAGGACCACGAGCGCGGCCGCGGCGACGAGGGCGGCGTCGAGGGCGGGGCGCGAACGCCGGGAGGTGCGCTCGTCCGGCACGGCCGGGGAGGCTAACGCATCGGATCTGGCTAGCGTGGGCGGTGTCGCCGGGACCACCGTCGGATCCGGCCCACGACCGCACCACGGGGGGCACCATGGCCACGGAACCGCTCGACCTCAACGTCGACTTCTTCACCGGTCAGCCGTATCCGCTGTGGGCCCGCGCCCGCGCCGAGTGCCCGGTCGTCGAGATGGACGGCTCGGCGATGGGCAACGACCGACCCATGCTGGCGGTCACGAAGTGGGCCGACGTCGAGGCGGTGCTCCGTGACGGCGAGACCTTCTCGTCGTCGATCAACGCCGAGCACATCGGCGTGTTCATGGGCGATCTGATGCTGGCCATGGACGGCAAGGAGCACCGGTCGTACCGGGCGCTCGTCAGCCACGCCTTCCGTCCGTCGCAGCTCCAGCAGTGGGACGACCGTCTGGTCAAGCCGACCATCGACGACCTGCTCGAGCGGATCCGGCCCCTCGGCCGGGCCGACCTGGTGGCGTCGGTCACGAGCCAGTACCCGGTGCAGGTGATCTGCGCCATCGTCGGCGTCCCGCTCGAGGACAGCGCGCAGTTCGCCCAGTGGGCGGTCGAGATCAACACCGGACCGCTCGACCCCGAGAAGGGCATGGCGGCCTCGCAGGCGATGCGCGACTACCTGGCGCCGATCGTCGAGGCCCGTCGCGCCGAGCCGACCGGCGACCTCATCTCCGACATGGTCCACGCCGAGGTCGACGGCGAGAAGCTCACCGACGAGAAGATCTACGGCTTCCTCCGCCTCCTCCTCCCGGCCGGCGCCGAGACCACCTTCCGGGCGCTCGGCAACGCCCTCACGGCGCTGCTGACCGTGCCGGGGCTCCACGACCGGGTGGTCGCCGACCGCTCCCTGCTGCCGGCGCTGATCGAGGAGACCCTGCGGTGGGAGACGTCGATCACCCAGGTGAGCCGGATCGCCGTCCGTGACACCGAGATCAACGGCTGTCCGGTCGCAGCGGGCACGGCGCTCTCGGTCCTGGTGGCGTCGGCCAACCACGACGAGGAGCGGTACCCGAACAGCGGTGAGTTCGACCTCGACCGGCCCATGCAGAACGCCATGACGTTCGGGACGGGCCAGCACCAGTGTCTCGGGATGCACCTGGCCCGGATGGAGATGCGCACCGGCCTCGACGCGATCCTCGACGCCCTCCCGGGCCTGCACCTCGACCCTGACCTGCCGGCGCCGGTCATCGCCGGTCTGGCGTTCCGCGGCCCCGACGCGATCAACGTCCGGTTCGACGCGAGCTGATCGCGGCCCGACGCCCCGCGCGGGGCGGACGAGGTTCGGGCGCGGGTCAGAGCTGCTTCACGTAGCAGTGCAGGCCGTCGTATTCGGCGCGCGGCCCGTGGTTGGGGATGCGCGTGTACCCCTCGCGCACGTAGAGGGCGATCGCCTCGGGCTGCTCGACTCCGGTCTCGAGGACCAGTCGGTGGTGTCCGAGGGCCCGCGCCCGGTCCTCGACCGCCCGGAGCACCGCGACCGAGACTCGCCGACCACGGTGGGCGGGGACCACGTACATGCGCTTCACCTCGCCGGTGGGCTCGGGGCCCAAGCCGGGCACGTCGGCGTCGTGGGGTCGGATCCCGCCGCAGCCGACCGCCTCGTCGCCCACGAAGGCGACCACGAAGGCGCCGAGCGGCGCCCGGAAGTCGGCCGGGTCGAGGGGGTCGTGGGCGACGTCGACGTCGGCGACGCCGTACCGCTCCATGATCTCGCGCCACTGCGCCTCGACGAGCGGCGCCGCGACCGGAGAGTCGATCGGCTCGTCGCGGATCTCGGGTGCCGGTGTGGTCATCGACACGGCGCGGGTCAGTGGCCCATCATCATGCGCCACTGCTCCAGGCCCTGGATCCGGAACACGAAGTTGTGCATCCGGACCTCGCCGAGGGCAGCGGACGCCTCGGGCGAGTACAGGTGCCCGGGGTAGAGGATGGTGTCGTCGGGGACGACGGCCAGCTTGTTGACGAGGCTGTCGTACAGGGCGTCGGGGTCGCCGCCGGGGAGGTCGGTGCGACCGCACCCCTCGAGGAACAGGGTGTCACCGGCCACGAGCCGGCCGTCGACGTGGAAGCACTGGCTGCCGGGGGTGTGACCCGGCGTGTGCATGAGGGTGATGGGGATGTCTCCGACCATCACGACGTCGCCGCTGGCGTGGCACACGAGATCGGAGTCGGAGACCCCGCACTGCTGCTTGACCATCGCGGCCTCGGGGGCCTGGACGTGGATGCGGGCGTCGACGTCGGTGCGTCCGAGCAACTCGGTCACACCTTCGATGGTGTGACCGAAGATCGTCCCGCCGATGTGGTCGGCGTGGTAGTGGGTGGCCAGCACCCCGGTCAGGCGGAGCCCGTCGGCGGCGAGGAGGTCGACGAGCTCGCCGACACCGTACGCCGGGTCGACCGCCACCGCCTCGCCCTTCTCGCGGTCACCGATCAGGTAGGTGAAGTTCACCATCTGGCGGGCCATCGGATCATGGGCGGCGAAGTCGCGACCCGAGAGCAGCTGGCGGAAGTAGAAGCGGTCGGCCATCGGTCGAACCTACCGCGCCGGGGTCGTGACGGCGGCCGCGGCGAACTGGTCGCGCTCGGCGGCCGAGAGGCCGAGGCCGACGGCGAGGTACCGGCGGAACGATCCGTACCGGGCGACGATCCGCTCGAGGGCCCGGTCGACGGCGCGCCGGTCCGGGGTGCGGCCCTCGGCGGTCTGCAACGACAGGACCGCCGCCACGACGGTCTCGCGCGGGACGCCGGCGGCGGTCAGGGCGAGGACGACGGGCCAGTCGCCGGCCGCGTCTGCGCAGCGGACCCAGGTGGTCCGATCGCTCGACCAGCGCCGGATGCGGGCGGCGTCACGTCGGCGAGCGGTCCGCCGGGTGGGGTCGGTGACGGGCGTGGCGTCGGCGGTGGGGCAGACGGTGGGGACGCCCAGGGCGGCGAGCCGGCTCCGCCCGTCGGGACCGAGCCGCGTCAGGTCGTCGGCCACCAGCCACCGACCCCAGGCCACCGGGGTCCCGGAGCGGACCCGGTACCCGCCCAGGTCGCGCACGACGGCGCCCGGCAGGCCGAGGTCGCGGGCGGCCACCACCGGTCCACGGTCGTCGCCGTCGGCGACCAGCTCGAGGTAGGTCGGGCCCGACGGGTCGACCGCCACCGTGATCGTGTCCCCGCCGGTGGCCACCGCCACGGGAGCCGTCCGGTCGACGGCCGCCGGCGTCGGTCCGGCGTAGACCCGCACGGGGAACCGGGCGGTCTCCCACGTGAGCGTGCACGTCCCCGGGGCGGAGCAGTCGACCCGGGCCCCGAGCACGCCGGGGGACGCCCCGGACAGCGCCGTACCCCCGGCGGTGACCGACGGCGCCCGGGGAAGCGCCTCCGGCCGACCCGGGGTGG
>JAFMJM010000175.1 GCA_017853455.1 Acidimicrobiia bacterium
GCACGAGCGAGATCCAGCGCAACATCATCGGCGAGCGGGTCCTGGGCCTGCCCCGGGACCCCTGATCCGGAGCCGTCCGGGGTCACCGACCGTCCCCGCCCCTGGTCGCCCCCGGTGCTACGGTCCGGGACGGCAGTCGTGCCCGAGAACGGAAAGGGGGGGCGCGTGCATCCGTTGGCTGACGTGCTCGTGATCATCAAGGAGTCCTGGGGACTCGAATTCCTGTTCCGGTGGGCCCACGTTCTCGTGGGCATCGCCTGGATCGGGTTGCTGTACTACTTCAACTTCGTCCAGGTCCCGGCGTTCGCCGAGCTCGACGCCGGCGCCCGCAACCAGGCCACCGACAAGCTCGCCTCCCGGGCGCTGTGGTGGTTCCGCTGGGCGGCCGTGGCGACCGTCGTCTTCGGCGTGTTGATCCTCCTGGTCCAACCGTCGGGCTCCGACACCTGGGGTCGGCTCTTCTACGGCGAGTACTACAAGTCGTTCGCCGGGATCAGCATCTCGGTCGGCATCCTCCTGGCGCTGACGATGTTCGCCAACGTCTGGCTCGTGATCTGGCCCAACCAGAAGAAGGTCATCGCCAACGCCCGCAACGTCCTCGCCGGCGGCGAGGCCGACCCGGCGGCGGCCGACGCCGGTCGTCGTGCGCTCATGGCCTCCCGCCAGAACGCCATCTTCTCGTTCGCGATGCTGTTCTTCATGGTCGGGACGAGCCACTTCTTCGCCAGTCTCAGCAGCGGCGAGCCGGGTGGCGAGCGGGGGATCTTCTGGGCCGTGACCATCGTGGTCTGGGCCCTCCTCGAGCTCAACTGCCTCGGCATCATCGGCGGGCGTGGTACCGGCGGCACGAACTGGTTCTACGACAACCACAAGCGGGCGATCGGCACCGGTCTGGTCCTGGTGCTGTTCTGGTACCTGCTCTGGGTCCTGGTCTTCTAGGCCTCCACCGGAATCGAACGTCGAACGGCCCCTCCGGGAACGGAGGGGCCGTTTCGCGTGGTGGGTCGGGCCGACGGGGCCCGGTCGGGCATCGGGTCAGAGGCCGAGCGCCCGGGCGACCCGCTCGCGGTGCTCGCCGGGTCCACCGAAGAAGAGCGTGTCGGACTTGGCCCGCCGCACGTAGAGGTGCATGTCGTGCTCCCACGTGTAGCCGATGCCACCGTGGAGCTGGATGCCCTCCTTGCTCATGGTCTTCTCGCAGTCGGCCGACGCCACCTTGGCCGACGAGGTGGCCAACTCGCGGCGGGCGTCGTCCTCGGCGAGGGTGAGCGCCGCGAAGTACGAGGTGGCCCGGGCCTTCTCGAGGGCGATGACCATGTCGGCGAACTTGTGCTTGACCGCCTGGAACGACCCGATCGGCACGCCGAACTGCTCGCGCTGCTTGGCGTAGTCGAGGGTGATGTCGAAGATCGTCTGGCAGGTGCCCACGCTCTCCATCGCCACGCCGGCGGCGGCGTGGTGGACGACCCGTGCCATCCCGAGGGTGGTGACGGTGCCGGGGGTGCCGAGCACCCGGTCGGCGGGCACGGCGACGCCGTCGAGGACGATCCGGGCCAGGGGCCGGGTCTTGTCGAACGGGGTGATGGGCTCGACCACGAGGTCGTCGCGGGCGACGACGCAGGCGGCCAGCGCGTCGTCGTCGCCGCCGGCGAGGCGGGCCACCACGACGATCTCGTCGGCCTCGGTGGCGTTGGCGACGTAGACCTTCTCGCCGTCGAGGACGACGCCGTCACCGGTCTCGGTGGCGGTGGTCGTCAGGCCGCGCAGCGACAGCCCGCCGGTCGGCTCGAAGAGGGCGAGGGTGCCCGGGCTGCCCTCGGCGACCGCCCCGGCGAACCGGGCGCGCTGCTCGGGGCTGCCGAGCTCGAGGACGGCCGGCAGGAACTGGGTCGTCGTGGCCAGGAACGGACCGGGGGCCACGACGCGCCCCATCTCCTCGAGGACGAGGGCCAGCTCGACCGGGCCGAGACCGATGCCGCCGTACTCCTCGGGGACGGTCAGCGCCGGCCAGCCGAGCTCGACCATCTTCTCCCACAGGGGGAGGCTCGACGTGCCGTCCTCGGTGATCTCGCGCACGAGGGTCATCGGGCACTCGCCGGCGAGCATCGTGCGCACGCCGTCGCGGAGTTCTTCCTGGTCGGAGGTGAGATCGAGTTCCACGAGCGCGAACCCTACCTGACGGACGCGTCAGCGCGATCCGTCGGGGCGGTGGTCGAGGAGGTCGTCGGGGCGGGCCGGATCGACCAGCCGGGCCAGGGCCCGCCGGTCGATCTTCTCGGCGGTGGTGAGCGGCAGGGCGTCGACCAACACGAGCGCTTCGGGCAGCTTGTGGGTCGCGAGCCGGTCCGCACCGAATGTCCGCAGGTCGTCGAGGGTCGGAGGTGCGCCGGGGTCACGGGCCACCACGCACGCCACGCCGATCTCGCCCATCAGCGGGTCGGGTCGGGTCGCCACGGCGACCGCCGCCACGCCCGGGGCGTCGGAGAGGGCGGCCTCGACCTCGACCGGGTAGACGTTGTAGCCCCCGCGGACGTACATCTCCTTGGAGCGGCCCACGAGGTGGAGACGGCCCCGGTCGTCGACCCAGCCGAGGTCGCCGGTGCGCACGTGTCCGTCGGGGGTGAACGCCGCCTTCGTGGCCTCGGGGTCGCGCCAGTAGCCGGACATCTGGGCGGGGGACCGCAGACAGACCGCCCCCACCTCCCCGGTGGGCACCGGACGGTCGTGGTCGTCGAGCACGGCGAGGTCGACCCCGGGCAGCGGCCGCCCGACGCTCTCGACCGCATCGGCCGGCGGGTCGTCGATGGCGGTGCCGAGCCCGATGCCGGCCTCGGTGCAGGAGTAGCGGGTGATCAACGGCGCCCCGAACCGGGCCCGGGCCTCGTCGGCGAGCCCCGGGGTGACCGGGGCGCCGCCGACGACGATCGAGCGGACCGACGTGAGGTCGAAGGCGTCGAAGTCGGGGTCCCGGAGCATCAGGGCGATCTGGGTCGGGACCCCGCCGACGCTGCTCATGCGCTCGCGCTCGACCAGCTCGAGGGTCGCTCGGGGGCTCCAGCGCTCCATCATGAACTGGGTGCCGCCCCGGCGGACGTTGCCCGCCATCTTCGTCATGAAGCCGAGGGTGGCGCACGACGTGCCGTTGAAGGTGCGGCCGCCGACACCCCAGACCGGCACGTCCGTGTCGGCGATGAACTGCAGTTGTCGTTCGCCGTAGACGGCGCCGCGGGGTGCGCCGGTCGTCCCCGACGTGAAGATCACCGCGATCGGACGGTCCGGGTCGGGGGGAAGCGGACCGGGCGCGGCGTCGGGGTCGCCCCGCAGGTCGCGCAGACAGTCGTCGGGGGTGTCGGCGGTGGCGACCTCGACGACGGGCGCCGCCGTCCCGCCGCGGCCCGGGGCGGCGACCACCAGGCGCGGACCGGCCAGCTCGAGCACCCGGTCCCGCTCGGGCCCGGCGAGCTTCTCGTTGACCCCGGCCGTGACGGCGCCGACCTTGGCGATGGCGACGTAGCACAGCAGGTATTCGACGCCGGGTGGGAGCACCAGGCTCACGACGTCACCGGGACCGACGCCGCGCGCCGTCAATCCGGCCGCCACCGCGTCGGAGAGGCGGTCGAGGTCGGTGAAGGTGAGCGGCCACCCCCGCGGGGTGACGTAGGCGACGCCGTCGGAGAACCGGCGGGCGGCCTCGCGGATCGTCCCGGGGATCATCCGGCCACCCGATCGACGGGCGTCGACCGCGGAGCGGGGAGCCGACGGCTCAGCGGGCGCGCCACTCGATGCGGGTGCCCGACTCGAAGAGCTTCTGGCCCTCGGCGATGGAGTCGTCGCTGGTGCCGAGCCCGACGTAGGCGTAGCCGAGGCGGGCGGCGGCGCGACTGCCGAACTCGCGCGCGCCCCAGATGGCCCGGACGGTGCCCTCGATGGCGAGCTTGGGCTGGGAGGCGATGGCCTCGGCGCAGAACCGGGCGGCCTCGAGCAGCTGGTCCCCGGGCACCACCTGGGTGACCATGCCGATCTCGTAGGCCCGCTGGGCGGTGACCCGCTCGTAGTTGCCCATCAACGACATGCGCATGATCTCGGGGAACGGCGTGATGCCGGACATGTGGATGGGCTCGAACGACGCCGTCATGCCGTAGGTGACGTGCGGGTCGAAGAAGGTCGCGTGCTCGGCGGCGATGATGAACTCGGTCTCACCGAGCATGTAGAACGCACCACCGCAGGCCATGCCGTTGACGGCGCCGATGATCGGCTTCCAGAGGTCGCAGCTCTTCGGGCCGAGGTTGTCGCCGGGGTCGTTGAAGTGGAACGGCGTACCGCCGTGCGAACCCACGATCGAGTAGTCGGTCGACTCGCCCTCGTCGCCGCCCATCTGCTCCATGCGGTCGATGCCGGTGCAGAACGCCTTCTCGCCGGCACCGGTCAGCACGACGCAGCGCACGTCCTCGTTGAAGCGCAGGCTGCGCCAGATGGTGCGCATCTCGCGCTGCATCTGGTGGTTGAAGGCGTTGTGCCGCTCGGGCCGGTTGAGGGTGATCCAGGCGACGCCGTTTCGCTCGTCGTAGAGGACGGTCTCGTACTCGTGGCTGGCCATTGCTGCTCCTGATGGGGGTCGACGAACGGGGGCGGTCGGGCGGCCGGGCCGCTCAGCCGATCCCGAGCCGGGCGATGCCGGGGTTGACGGTGCCGAACACGAACTTGTTGAGCGTCGGACCGATCTCGGCCGGGTCCCACTGCGTGGGGTTCCCCTCCTTGTCCTTGGAGAGGAACTGCTCGCCGAGCTCCCAGGGCTTGTAGATGGCGAGCGAGTTGCCGACCACCCGCAGGACCTGACCGGTGACCGGGATCGACTCGTCGGAAGCGAGCCACACCACGCCGGGCGCCGAGTTGCCCGGGTTCATGCGGTCGAACTCCTCGTACTCGTCGGGGTGGCGCACCACGACGTCGGCGTTGGCCGCCCCGACCATTCGGGTGAACCCGCCCGGGCCGATGCAGTTCGCCCGCACGCCGTAGCGGACGAGCTCGAGGCTGGCGATGATCGTCATGGCCGCGATGCCGGCCTTGGCGGCCCCGTAGTTGGCCTGGCTCGCCTGGCCCTGGAGACCGGCGCTCGAGACGGTGTTGATGATCGAGGCCCGGGGCTGGCGCCCCTCCTTCGACTCGTTGCGCCAGTACTCGGAGGCGTGGCGCATGGTGTTGAACGTGCCCTTGAGGTGCACGCGGATCACGGCGTCGAACTCGTCCTCGCCCATCGAGAAGATCATGCGGTCGCGCAGGATGCCGGCGTTGTTCACGAGCACGTCGAGGCGGCCCCACTCGTCGATGGCCGACTGCACGATGCGCCGGGCGCCCTCGAAGTCGCTGACGTCGTCGCCGTTGACGATGGCCTCGCCGCCGCGGCTGCGGATGACCTCGACCA
>JAFMJM010000176.1 GCA_017853455.1 Acidimicrobiia bacterium
CAGGGAGGTGCGTCGTGCGCTACCGCCGATTCGGGAAGTCCGACCTCGAGGTCTCCGAGGTCGGGTTCGGGACCTGGACCCTCGCCAGCGACTGGTGGGGTCACATCGAGGACAAGCAGGCGATGCTGCACGCCGCCCTCGACAGCGGGATCAACTTCATCGACACCGCCCCCGTGTACGGCGAGGACGGCTTCGGCGAGTCGCTGCTGGCCGACGTCCTGAAGGCCGACCGGTCGGCGATCGTCCTCACGACGAAGTGCGGCTACGACATCACGGCGGAGCGCAAGCACGCCGGCCAGGCCGAGCGCCCCCACGACTGGAGGCCCGAGTCGATCCGCGCGCAGCTCGAGGGATCGCTCCAGCGGCTCGGCACCGACTACATCGACCTGTACCAGCTCCACAATCCGCGCATCGACCCGATCCTGGCCGACGACCTCTGGGCCGAGCTGGCCTCGCTGCAGGCTGCAGGCAAGGTCCGTGAGCTCGGCGTGGCACTGGGCCCGGCCATCGGCTGGGTCGAGGAGGGCTGCACCTCGATCCGCGACCGGGGCATCGTCTCGCTGCAGACCGTGTTCAACATCCTCGAGCAGGAGCCGGGCCTGACCTTCGCCCGTGAGCCGCGCGTCGTCGACGGCGAGTGCACGCTGATCTCCCGGGTGCCGCACGCCTCCGACACCCTGTCGGGCAAGGTCGAACGCGACACCGTGTTCCCGGCCGGCGACCACCGACGTCACCGCAACCGCGACAACATGCTCGACAACTTCGACAAGGCCGACACGCTCGCCTGGCTGTGGGACGGCACGGGGCGGACACGCGGACAGGCCGCCATCGCCGGGATCCTCGCGAACCCGGCCTTCACCACGGTCCTGCCGACGTGCGTCGACGCCGACGAGGTGCGCGAGTACGCAGCGGCGTCCGACCTGCCCCTGACCGCCGACGAGAAGGCTCGGCTCGACGCCGCCTGGAACGACAACTTCGGCGTCACCAACCGGTACGAGATGCCGCTGAAGTCGAGCGTCTGAGTCGCCGTGGCGACCCGGCTCCCCGCCGACCAACGGCGCCGCCAGCTCCTCGACATCTCGTGTGGGATGTTCGCCGAACGCGGGTTCCACGCGACGGCGATGGACGACATCGCGTTGGCCGCCGGCGTCACCAAGCCGGTCCTCTATCAGCACTTCGCATCGAAGCGCGCGCTGTACGCCGAGGTCCTCGACGACGTCGGCGGACGACTGTTGGCGCAGCTCGCCGACGCCACCTCCGCCGCCACGACCGGTCGGGAACGGGTCGAGAGCGGCTTTCGCGCCTACTTCCGATTCGTCGACGAGAACCGTGACGCCTTCCGGGTGCTGTTCGGTTCGGCAGCCCGCAACGACGCCGAGTTCGCCGTCATGGTCGACCGGGTCCTCGACGACGTCGCCTCCGCGGTCGAGTCGCTGATCGCCATCGAGGGCACCGAGGAGCACCGACGGGTCCTCGCCCACGCCGTCGTCGGCATCGCCGAGGCGTCGAGTCGCGACGCCATCGGACCGGGTGGTGCCGACCTCGATCCCGATCGGCTCGCGGCCTGGGTCGCCGAGTTGACGTGGTTCGGGCTGCGCGGCATCCGCTCCGACGCCGGCTGACCATCACTCAGAGAAACCGCGGATTTCCTCGGGAAATCGCTTGACACCGTCGTACCGCGTCCGTACACTACGAACATATGTTCGATGTGACCGCCGAGATCGACGAGCTCCGGACCCACACCACCGAGTGGCTCCACGACGCCCGCGACTCCGTGGTGCGCGAGCAGCGGCGGCTCCGGGCCCGTGAGCGCGCCATCACCCTCGTCCTCGACGAGCGCGGCGCGATCGACGACTCCCTCGCCGCCCGAGACGGCATCTCGCTCCGCGACTTCCGGGCCAACGTCCAGACGGCCCGCACGCTCGAGATGCTCCCCCACCTCGCGGCGGCCGGAGCCGAAGGGCGTCTCAGCGAGGACCAGATGAATTCCGCCGTCCAGCTCGCCGATCAGCACACCGACGAAGAGTGGGCCGACCGCGCCGAGCACATCGACCCGGCCGAGCTCCGGCGCCAGGTCCGGGCGCAGAAGACCCCGACGGTCGACGAGGCCCGGCGGCGCCGCGACGGCCGCAGCCTCCGCTACTGGTGGAACCAGCAGACCGGGATGCTCGACGGCCGCTTCTCCCTCCCCGACGTCGAGGGGGCGGCGTTCGAGTCGGTCATCCAGCAGGTCACCGAGCGGATGAAGCCCGGGAAAGGTCGGCAGTGGGAGCGGTGGGACCGCCGCGCGGCCGACGCGCTCACCGAGTTGGTGAAGCGGTACCAGGGTGACTCCGACACCCTCGCCGAGGGCGTCCGCCCCAACGTGGTCGTGTCGGTCCGGTCCGACGGGCCGGCCGAGGTCGCCGACGGTGTCATGCTCGCCGACGAGCAGGTCGAGCAGATGCGGGCCAACTGCACCATCGAGCTCGCCTTCCTCGACGAGCACGGGTCGGTCACCGCGATCAGCCGGGCGACCACGGCGCTGTCCCCCAAGGTCCGCCGGTCGGTCATCAAGCGTGACGGTCGGTGCCGGTGGCCGGGCTGCGAGGTGCGTGACGGGCTCGAGGTCCACCACATCCGGCCCCGTTCGTGCGGCGGCACCGACGAGTTCACCAACCTGGTGGCCGTCTGCGCACCGCACCACCGCTTGCTCGTCCCGCTCGGCGAGATGGTGCTGGCCGGCAACCCGAACGACCCCGGCGGGATCCGGCTGGTCCGGGCCTGCGAGATCGACTGGGCCGGCCGGACCGACTCCCATCGACCCGGATCCGGGCCCGACCCCGGCTGTGACCGACCGGGCCGGGGATCGCCCGATCGCGGTTCGACCGACCGCGGATCACCCGGTCGCGGAGCCACCTCCGGACGGGCACCCGACGGTGCGACCCCCGACGGCGAGACCCGCAACCACCACACCCGCCCGCGGAACCGGGCCGGACCGGTCGGCTGACGGTCCCGGCCGCCCCGAGCCCGCCCGGGACCGGGGTGCCGGGACCGGGGTGCCGGACCGGGGTGCCGGGTCGGGGAACCGGGTCGGGGAACCGGGGGTACCAGACCGGGGGTGCCGGGTCAGGTGTCCGACGAGGGCGGCGACGGCGACGAGGGCAGCGACGCGACCGCGTCCGCCATCCCGACGATCTCCTCGTCGGAGGACTCCCCGAGGTCGAGGTGGGGCAGCCACCCGAGCCAGCGGGGAAACCACCAGGCGAACTTGCCGAGCAGCTCCATCACCGCCGGCACCAGGATCATCCGCAGCAGCGTCGAGTCGATCAGCACCGCCACGGCCATCCCGAAGCCGATCAACTTCACGGTCGGGTTGGCGTTCGCGACGAACGACCCGAACACCACGATCATGATCGCCGCCGCCGTCGTGATCACCCGGGCGGTGTTGGCCACGCCGAGCACCACCGACGAGCGCGTGTCCTGGGTGGCGACCCACTCCTCGTGGATACGAGACATCAAGAAGACCTCGTAGTCCATCGAGAGGCCGAACAGGATCACGAACATGATCAGCGGCACGAACGACACGATCGGCACCGTCTGGTCGAGCCCCACGAGGCCCTTCGCCCAGCCCCACTGGAACACCGCGACCACCACGCCGTAGGCCGCCGCGATCGACAGCAGGTTCATCACCGCCGCCTTCAGGGCCACCGGCACCGACCGGAACACGACCAGCAGCAGCACGAACGCACCCAGCACGACCGCACCGACGACCCACGGGAGCCAGGTCGTCACGACGTCGGTCAGGTCGATGAGCGTGGCCGTCGCCCCACCCACGTACGCGCGGTAGGGAGTGCCGGCGGTGGCCGTCGCCAGGTCGGCCCGGAGCCGGGCCACGAGGTCCGCCGTCGCCGCGGCATCGGGAGCCGACGTCGGGGTGATCTCGTACACCACGGCGGTGGTCTTCTCGACGTCGTTGGGGATCGGACCCACCGAGTACTTCACCCCGCGGACCGTTCCCGACGGCTGCAGCGCACCCACGGCATCGTTGATCTTCGAGAGGTCGGTGAGCGCCGTGAGGTAGCCGACCGGCGCCTTCTCGGGCAGCGCGACGGCCACGACCAGCGGTCCGTTGACGCCCGGGCCGAACGCCCGGGTGGTCTGCTCGAACGCCGTGCGCTGCGAGAGGCTCCGTGGCAGCGACGAGTCGTCGGGCATCCCGAACTGGATGCGCAGGAACGGTGCCGCGATGACCAGCAGGACGATCGTGCCCGCGACGGTGAACAGCCACGGGTGTCCCGACACGTGGTTCGCGAACCGACCCCAGAACGTCTGCTCCGGCGGCGTGCCCCGGTCGCGACCGAAGAACGGGATCCGCACCGAGTCGATCCGCGGTCCGATCATCCCGAGCAGGGCCGGCAGGAACGTCATGGCCGCCAGCACCGTCACGGCCACACCGATCGCCGCGCCCAGGCCCATCACCTGCACGAGCGGCAACGGCACCAGGACCAGACCGAGCATCGCGATGCACACCGTGATGCCCGCGAACACCGTCGCCCGCCCGGCCGTGCCCAGCGCCTTGCCGACCGCCGCGTGCGGATCGACGCCCGCCCGCACGAACTGCCGGTAACGGGTGACGATCAGCAGCGAGTAGTCGAGCCCGACCCCGAGGCTGATCATCAGCGTCACCGGCGGCACCGCCGACGACACCGTCACGTACTTGGCGAGGAGGAACACCAGGCCGCTCGCCGTGCCCGCCCCGAACAGCGCCGTCGCGATCGGCAACGCCATGCCGAACACCGACCCGAACGCCACGAGCAGCAGCACCGCTCCGAGCGCCAGCCCGACCTCGTCGGCGTGGCTGGCCCACCACGACACCGGCTGGTTCCAGGTGTCGGCGACGATCCCCCCGACCGACACCGTGAGGCCCGGTGCGGCCGTCGCGTCGAGCGCCCGCTGCAGCTGTCCGAACGGGTTGGGGTAGTCGAGCGGGTGCGCGTCGGACTGCACGGGGTACCGGTCCATCAGCCGCTGGATGGTCCGGTCGTACCCGACCGTCGTGTAGGCGACCCGGCCGTCGGCCGACACGGTGGGCGGCAGGTCGTCGGCGACGGCGAGCACCGCCTGCGACTCGGGTTCGGGCAGCGTCCCGGCGAACGTGGTGAGCGTCTCGGTCGGGTTGGACGTCAGCGGATCGGCGACCGACGCAACGTGCGGGAGCTTCGCCACGGCGGCGACGGTCGCGGCGACGGCGTCGGCCTGCTCGTCGACGGTGTGACCCTTCGGCACCGAGAACACGAGGGTCGTGCTCGCGTCGTTCTGACTGCCGAACCGGGCGTCGAGCAGGTTGTAGGCGTCCTGTGAACCCGTGCCGGGGATGTCGAACTTGTTGGACAGGTCGTGCTCGGCCGCGGCGCCGATCGTGCCGACCACGATCAG
>JAFMJM010000177.1 GCA_017853455.1 Acidimicrobiia bacterium
GTCGCCGCAGTGACGGTGTGGATGTCGACCCCCCGCTCGAAGGCGTCGATGAGGCCGGGGTCGTCGGCGAGGTCGGCGAGCAGCCGCAGCTCGATCTGCGAGTAGTCGGCGGTGAGCAGACCCGACCCCTCTTCGGCGACGAACACCTTGCGGAACTCGCGGCCGTCGGCGGTGCGGACCGGGATGTTCTGCAGGTTGGGGTTCTCCGAGGAGATCCGCCCGGTGGTGGTGTCGGTCTGCTTGAAGGTGGCGTGCACCCGGCCGTCGGCCTCGATCAGCGGCGGCAGGGCGTCGGCGTAGGTGTTGCGAAGCTTCTCGACCTCGCGGTAGCGGAGCAGCTCGGGGACGAGCGGGTGCTCGTCGGCCAGTTTCTGGAGCGAGTCGGCGTCGGTCGACGGACCCGTCTTGGTCTTCTTCACCGGGGTGAGGCCGAGCTTGTCGAACAGGATGGTGCGCAGCTGGGGCGTGGAGTTGACGTTGAACGTCTCCCCGGCCAGCCCGTGGATCACCCCGACCAGCCGCTCGCACTCCGCCGACAACTGGGCGCGCAACTCGTCGAGGGCGTGGCGGTCGACGGCGATGCCGGTGCGCTCCATCAGGGCCAGCACCCGCACCAGGGGCCGTTCGAACCGCTCGTAGAGGTCGAGGAGCTCGCGGCCCTCGAGGGCCTCGGTGAGGGCGTCGGCGAGCGCCGGCAGTGCCGCGGCCCGACGGGCGAGATCGTCGAGCGCGGCGTCGCCGCCGAAGTCGAGCGTGCCCTCCTCGCGGTCGGGCGAACGCACCTCGACCGAGCAGTAGCGCAGGGCCAGGTCCTCGAGGGCGTACTTCCCCTCGGCCGGGTCGACGAGGTAGGCCATCACGGCGGTGTCGCGGTCGAGGGTGCGCACGTCGATCGCCAGGCTCCGCATGACGTCCTTGGCGCGATGCGCCGTGAGCGCGGGGCCGTCGGTGAGGAGATCGACGCCGGCCTGACCCTGGAGCGCGTCGAGGGCGTCGCCGACGAGCACGTGGACCGGTCCGCCCGCGACGTGGAGGGCCAGGGCGGTCACCGGGGTGCGACCCGGAGTTCCCGACCAGCGGGCGTCGAGGGCGTACGGGCCACCCGTGCGGTAGGCCTCGAGCAGCGCGGCCGCCCGGGCGGCGTCGTGGACCGTCTCGGTGTCGATGTCGACCGCCTCGGCGACCGGTGCGTCGGACACGGCCTTCTCCCCCACGGCGTCGAGCAGTCGGGGGTAGAGCGTGCGGAAGGCCAACTGGTCGAACAGGACCCGGACGGCCTCCTTGTCGAAGTCGCGGTGGGTGAGGTCGGGGTCGCCGACGTCGACGGCGCGGTCGAGGACCGACATGTCGCGGTTGAGCACGACCCGCTCGGCCATGACGCCGAGGTTCTCGCGCTGCTTGGGCGGCAGCTCGTCGAGGTGGGCGATGATCTCCTCGACGGTTCCGTAGGTGTTGACCAGCTTGGCGGCGGTCTTCTCGCCGATGCCGGGCACGCCGGGCAGGTTGTCGGAGGAGTCGCCGCGCAGCGCGGCGTACTCGGGGTACTGCTGTGGGGTGACGCCGGTGCGCTCGGCGATGCCGGCCTCGTCGTAGAGGGCGTAGTCGGACACCCCGCGCTTGTTGTAGAGGACGCGGATGTGGGGATCGCGGACGAGCTGGTAGGAGTCGCGGTCACCGGTGACGACGACCACGTCGGTGCCGGCGTCGGCGGCGCGGGTGGCCAACGTGGCGATGACGTCGTCGGCCTCGACCCCGGCCACCTCGACCACCGGGATGCCGACCGTGGCGAGGACCTCGCGGATCAGCGGCAACTGGGGCGGGAACAGCTCGGGGGTCTCCTTGCGACCCGCCTTGTACTCGGGGTCCATGCCGTGGCGGACCGTCGGCCCCGGCGGGTCGAAGACCACCGCGATCTGGTCGGGGTGCTCGTCGGCGAGCATCTTGACCAGCATCGACGTGAACCCGAAGACGGCGTTGGTGACCGTGCCCGACGGCGTGCTCATGTCGGGCGGCAGGGCGTAGAACGCCCGGTAGGCGAGGGAGTGGCCGTCGAGCAGCAGCAACTTGGGCATCGGCCGCACTGTAGGCCCGGGGTGCGACGCTCCGGGGTGCCACCGCACCGCGCCCGGGCCGTCAGCCCCCGGGCGTCAGGTCCCCGGCGATCACGGTCCGGGCGACGTCCGCGATCCCGGTCCGGCCGTTCATCGCGGCGGTCTGGAGGAAACGCCACGCCTCGGCCTCGGAGCACCCGTGGTCGTCAATCAGGACGCCCTTCGCCCGGTCGGTGAGCTTGCGGGCCTCGAGTCGCTCCTCGAGGTCGCTGACCGAGAGCTCGAGCGCGACCAGCTCGGCGTGGCGGGCGAGCGCCACCTCGATCGCCGGCACGAGATCCTTCTCCTGGAACGGCTTCACCAGGTAGGCGAGCGCACCGGCGTCGCGGGCCTCGTCGACCAGTTCGCGCTGCGAGAACGCCGTGAGCACCAGCACGGCGGCGAGTCGCTCCGCCGAGACGATTCGGGCGGCGCTGATGCCGTCGAGCCCGGGCATCTTGACGTCGAGCACCACGAGATCGGGCCGGAGCTCCCGGGCGAGGTCGACGGCGACGTCGCCCCGCCCGGCCTCGCCCACCACCTCGTAGCCCTGGGCCTCGAGGATCTCCCGCAGATCGAGGCGGATGATGGCCTCGTCCTCGGCGATGACGACCCGGGGCCGCGGGCGCTCGGAGGTCATGCGTTCAGGACTCGGCGAGATCGGCGGCCATGCGGTCGAGCAGGTCGTCCTGCTCGTGCTGGAGCCGGCTGATCTGGACGAGCAGCGAGTCGCGGTAGCGGGTCATGATGTCGGCCTGCTGGTGGGCGTCGCGGGCCTCGGCGTCGGCGAGCGGGGTCTCGCTCACGAGGGCCCGGAGGCGCGCCTCCTCGGCCTCCTCGACGAGGAAGGTGACCTGTTCCTCGGTGATCGTCAGCTCGGAGCGCAGCCGCTTGAGCCGCTCGCTGACGTCGACCAGGCGTCGGTGGAGGATGACCCGGGACATGGGACCGGTGAGTCTACGGGAGCAGGACTACCCTGCCGCCCGGGCCCGAGTGGTGGAATGGCAGACACGGAGGACTCAAAATCCTCTGCCGGAAACGGCGTGTGGGTTCGAATCCCACCTCGGGCACCAGCCCCGGTGCACGGTCCCGGCCCGACGACGGCGATCACCCTGATCCTCCCGGCCGGGGTCGGGGTCCGCGGCCCCCGGTACCCTCGACGGGTGACCCTGGCCGTCGACACCGCCGTGCTCGTGATCGGGATCGTGTGCGTGCTGGCCGCGGTGGTGCTCGTGGCCGTGATCGTCGCCCCCTGGAAGAGCGTTCGCGACGAGGGTCCGATGGACCGTGACGTCGAGACCCGCCTGATGCTCGGCGAGGACCCGAAGGCGATCGCGGACGAGCTCGACCGCCGCGGGGAGTAGCGGTCCCGAGGCGCTTCGCCTCGGAGGCCGGTCAGCCGGTGAAGGTCGGCTCCGGTGCGGGAGCGGGCTCCGGGCCGGGTGCCGGTGTCGGCTCAGGCTGCACCTCGAACGCGCCGATGTCGGACGTCCCACCGGAGATCCGCACGTACGGGGCTCCGCGTTGGTCGGCGGTGTCGCCCGGGAACGGGAAGACGGCCGGGGCGAGGTCGGCCGCGGTCGGCCCGGCGTCGATCGCCGGAGAGCCGGCCCCGAGGGCACGGGTCCGCGTGGGTCCGCCGTTGTCGGCCAGTGGGCCGAGCAGCGGGTCGAGACCGAGCACGTCGCTCACACTCGGGGTGAACCCGGACACGGGACCTTCGAAGAGGTTGTGGTGCTCACCCGTGGGCACGTGCACGTCGACCTCGTAGGCCCCCGGCGCCGCCCCGGAGTTCCCCGCGAAGATCGAACCGGCGATCGCCACGCCGGCGGCGTTGTGGTCCACGTAGAGCCCACCGACGTCGTCGACCGTGGAGGTGTTGTCGGCGACGGTCGAGAACACGAGGTACAGGTTCCCGTAGAACTGCGTGGAGATCGCTCCGCCGCCGAGGGTCGTGTTGCCGGAGAACGTCGAGTTGTAGATCTCGAGGTCTCCGGCCGAGGAGTAGATGCGGATCGCGCCGCCGTTGCCCCCGACGTTGTCGGCGAAGGTCGAGTTGGAGATCGTCACCGGCCCGGTGACGTAGTGGAGGTACAGAGCGCCACCGGCACCGATGCCGGCGTCGTTGCCGGCGAACGTGGAGTCGGTGATCGACACGGAGGACGCGTACGCCACGTTGAGCGCACCACCGCCCGAGGCGTCGGAGACGTTGTCGGTGAAGACGACACCGGAGATGCTCACCGCTCCGGTCGTGTAGAGCCCGGCGCCACCGCTCTGGTGGAACGCACCCTGGCCGTTGCGGATCGTGATGCCCGAGATCGAGAACGCCCCGATGTCGTCGACCGCGAGGACGCGGACGCTGCCACCGCCGTCGAGCACGAAGTCGTCGGCACCGGGACCCACGATCGCGAGCGGACCGCCCGCCGAGACGTCGAGGGTGGAGCCCACGGCCACCGGGCCCGATGCCGTGCAAGTGGCCGTGATCGTGATGGTGTCGGCGCCGGACGAGGCCACGGCAGTGGCGATCGCGTCGCGCAGCGATCCGGCACCGCTGTCGGCGCAGGTGCTGACCGTCAGGTCGTCGGCGCCGGCGACTCCGGCGGTCCCGACCACGGCCGCGCCCGCACCCGACACGAGCACGGCGGCCGAGCCGAGGGCGACGACCGATCGTCGGTGGGAGCTCCGCGTCCGGTCGGGAGCAGTCGCTTCGGACGGATCGTTCACGGCAATTCGCTTCATCGTCGAACAATAACCCCGGCGCACCGCCCAGGGGCTCCCTCAGCCGGCGATGGCGAAGAAGATCCGGGCCTCGCAGGCCACCTCGCCGCTGACGGTCACCCGCCCGCTCCCCCAGCCGCCCCGGGCGCTGAGCCGCTCCAGGGTGACCTCCATGAGCATCTCGTCACCCGGGGTCACCAGGCGCCGCCACCGCACCTTCTCCACCCCACCGAAGAGCGGGAGCTTGCCGGCGTAGCGGTCGTCGGCAAGCACCCCGATGGCGCCGGTCTGGGCCAGGGCCTCGAGCTGGATGACTCCCGGGAAGACCGGATTGCCCGGGAAGTGCCCGGCCAGGAAGGCCTCGTCACCGGTCACCCGGTAGCGGGCGGTCACGGTGCCCCCGGGATCGACGGCGTCGACCTCGTCGACGAACCGGAACGGCGGACGGAGAGGGAGCAGCGCCACGAAGGCGTCGGAGTCGGGGTGGGCCATGCGCGCACCGTACCGGGGAGGCGGGGCGGTCGGGGCGGACGGGGCGGTCCCAGGAGTTACCCGTCGGTAATGGGAAATCCGGTTACCCGTTGGTAGATCGCGGTTTTCGTGTAACCC